>NZ_MEGQ01000002.1:0-117905 GCF_001725585.1 Thiomonas sp. SCN 64-16
GGCCGTTCCGAAACCGAGCTCGCTCAGAATTTCATGCGTGTGTTCGCCGAGGGCAGGCGCCGGCCCGCCGATGCGGCCGGGCGTTCGCGAAAACTTCACGGGAGGGTTGGGCAGCCTCTGGCGCCCGTCGGCGGTTTCCAGCGTCGACCAGAAGCCGACATCGGCGAGGTGAGCGTCCGTCATCACGTCGTCGACGCTCTGCATCGGCGCCACCGGAATCTCGGCGGCCTCGAAAAGCGCGCACCATTCCGACGCCGGCCGGCGCATCAACTCTGCATCGATAAGAGCGAAATAGTCTTCCAGATTGGACGAGCGTGCGCCGAGCGTGGCAAAGCGCGGATCCGTGAGCAGGTCCGGCCGGTCGATGATCTCGACGAAACGGCGCCAGTGCTTGTCGTTGTAGATCAGCACGCACAGATCGTCGGTGGCGGTGCGGTGCGGCCTGCGCAGGCCGAAAGCGTCGCGGCGACGGCGGGAGAGGTGCAGGGGATGCTGGCGCATGTCGAGCAGGCTTTGCTGGCCTTGGAAGTGCTCGACCCCAACGCGCCGCGCAAACTGCTGCCGAGGTTGCAGCGTCTGGCTTCGCGAGCAGAACTCACGCACGACGAGGTGCAGATTTTGCGCGGGGTGTGCACCGCCGTACTGCGCAAAGTGCCGAAGGGCTGATGCCGCCGCATGGAAAATCAGGGTTCAATACACTGACCTTTCCCTTCACTAGCTGTAAAGCGACCGATCCATGCTGCAACGATTGCGTGAGACCATCCAGATCATCTTGGAGCGCGACCCTGCCGCGCGTTCGACCTGGGAGGTTGTCACCTGTTATCCGGGCCTGCACGCCTTGCTGTTTCACAGCATGGCGCATGCCTGCTGGAAGCGCGGCTGGCACTGGCTCGGGCGGTGGATTTCGCATTGGGGGCGCTGGCTCACCGGCATCGAGATTCATCCCGGCGCCACCATTGGTCGGCGCGTGTTCATCGACCACGGCATGGGCGTGGTCATCGGTGAAACGGCGGAAATCGGCGACGACTGCACCATCTACCAAGGCGTGACGCTGGGCGGCACCTCGCTCTATAAGGGCGCGAAACGGCACCCCACTCTGGAAGCGGGCGTGGTGGTCGGCGCCGGGGCGCAAGTGCTCGGCGGCTTCACCGTGGGCGAGGGCGCGCGCATCGGCTCGAACGCGGTGGTCGTCAAGGCGGTTCCAGCCGGGGCGACCGCTGTGGGCAACCCCGCGCGCATCCTCCAGAAAGAAGTGGATCAGCAGCGCGAGGCCACGGCAGCGCGCATGGGGTTTTCCGCCTATGCCGTCACTCAGAACGGCGACGACCCGCAATCACGCGCGGTGCTCGGGCTGATCGACCATGCCGCGCAGCTCGAACATCAGGTCGCGCTGCTCTGGCAAGCGCTTGAGCGTCACGGCGTTTGCCCGGCCGAAACCTGTCCGCCCGAGGCGCTGCGTACCGAGCATTTCGATAAAGCCAAGCTGGAAAAACTGGTGGAGTGAAGGCGGCAGGGCTGCGCCTTGCGCGCAGGATGATCGCCGCGTCAATGCCGATGAAGAGCGCGACGGTCGCGCAGCATGTGCTCTAGCTCATTCAGGCTGGTGGTACGCACGGCAAAAAGTCGGATCGTTTCGGCAGAGCTGCCGTTTGAGCCGAAGAGGAAATTGAGAATTTGTTTCACTAAGCCCATGATGGCACCGATGTAAGTCTAGGGTTAACCCGTATTCTAAGGGGCGCCTGGCTTTATTGCTGGGCTGCCCCCTCGAGGTGGAAACCGCTCCGTGCGCAATGGGCGATGAAAAGGAACCGACTCATGAGACTTTTGATCTGGCTCACGCTGGCCTGTCTTTGTCTGAGCGCTTGCGCTGCGCCGGGTGCGTCGGCTGATCATCATTCCGGCGTGATCCTTTACGGTGAACTGGACGAGGGCATCCAAATCCATCCGTAGAACCGACCAGCAAATCTCTCAGGCCGTCGCGCAACTCAACACGGTGACCCAGCACAACGCCTCGGCTTCAGAAGAACTGGCCGCGACGGCGGAAGACTTGAGCGAGCAGGCGAAGTTTCTCGAAAAAGCCATGGTGCAGTTCCGCCTGAATGGCGAGCGCGTTCCCGTCGTGCTGTCGCGTGCAGAGCGCAAGCGGCAAGGCGCACAGGAGATGCCGGGCACGGGTTCGCTGGCCAGCGAAGGAGGATTCACCGCGTTCTGATGGGAAGAGTACTGCGGGAAGGGTGCAGTGATGCTGCAACGCAACATGCAATAGCCCTGATCGCGCAGCTTGTTGGCAAGCAGGCTAAGATCAGGGTTATCCCTTATTCTTTTGCGGCTGTTCCCACAAGGAATCACCCGCACCTCATCATGAATCACTTCAAGCATTTTCTCGACACACTCCTGTCCAGCATCGAGACGCACCAGAGCGCGGACGAACACTATCTTGCCCAATCCGTCGACGCCTGTGACTTCGAACGCCGCGTGCGCGAGTTGGAAATGCGCGGCTCTCATACCCAAGATTGGACCTGGGCCGATGTGGCGCGAAACCAAACGGAGCGCCATTCATGGTGACGTCGTTTGCTGCAGCGCAGCACGACTCGGTGTGCGCGTCTGCGGCGTCTGCGCCGTGGCTGGCTCTGTCCGAAGGCTGGGTAGGGTCGGTCCATGCGGTCAGTCGGCAGGTGCTTTACTGGCCGTTCGACGCGCTGCGAGATCAGTACGCCACTGCCGTGCGTGCGGGGCTGATCGAGCGCTCGCTCATCGCGTCTTCCCAGTTCGAGCGCAAAACCGCGGCACTGGAGCAGGCCTTGCTCGGCAGCTATGCCCGGCAGGTCTGATTGCTGAGAGCGCCCCCAGACCTGCCGCGTTCGCGCCAGGCCCCCCGAGGGGGATGAGGCCCGCGGCTCCAAGCTGCCCTGCGGCGGCTTGGACGGAGTCGAATCCGAGCGGCTTGCAAGCCGCGAGGTGGACAAGAAAACTTGGGGCGGCCCTGCGTTTTCTCATGAGCGGCTCACGTAGACAATCAGACTGAAATGCCGGTGAAGGGCTTGACCTCGGTGAGCACGAAGCTGGATTTCACGTCTTCGACGCTTTCGTGTTTGAGCAGGGTTTCGAGCACGAAGTGGGCGTAGTGCTCCATGTCTTGCACATGCACGCGCAGCAGGTAGTCCATCTCGCCGGTCATCGCCAGGCATTCCACCACCTCGGGCCAGCCTTGAACGGCGGCGCGAAAAAGGTCTTGCGGCGAACGCTGGTTGCTGGCACGGTGTTTTTCCAGGCGGACACTGAGCAGGGCGCTCAGGCTGAGGCCGAGTGCGCGCGGGCTGACGATGGCGCGATAGCCCTCGATGACCCCGATCTGCTCCAGCCGCCGGATGCGTCGCTGAACGGCCGAGGCGGAAAGCCCGATCTGCTCGGCCAGCTTTTCCTGCGTCAGTCGTGCATCGGTCTGCAGCAGGGCCAGCAGCTTGCGGTCGATGCGGTCGATGTCTTCAGTCGGGGGTTTGCGCATGACGGGCGGGCTCACAGATCGGTGCGCAGAGTCCACAATTCGGGAAACAGCACGGTGTCGAGCATCTTGCGCAAATAAGGCACGCCGCCGGTGCCGCCGGTGCCACGCTTGAAGCCGATGACGCGTTCGACGGTGGTGACGTGGCGGAAGCGCCAGAGGCGAAACGCATCTTCGAGATCGACCAGTTCTTCGCCGAGCTGGTACAGGTCCCAGTGATCTTCGGGCGAGCGGTATACCGTCAGCCAGGCTTGCTCCACTTCTGCGTGGGCGGAATACGGTTGCGCCCAGTCGCGATCGAGGTGGGTCTGGGGAATGGGCAGGCCGCGGCGGGCGAGCAGGCGCAGGGCTTCGTCGTATAGGCTAGGCGCGCGCCAGGCGGCCTCTACCGTGGCGAGGTGGTCCGGCCGGTGGGCATGCGGGCGCAGCATGGCCGCATTTTTGTTGCCCAGCCGGAATTCGATGCATCGATATTGCCAGCTTTGAAAACCGCTGGAACTGGCCAGATACGGCCGCAGCGCGGTGTATTCGCTGGGCGTCATGGTGGCGAGAACGTCCCAGGCGTGGACGAGTTGCTCCATGATGCGTGACACGCGCGACAGCATCTTGAACGCCGGCTGCAGCGCGTCGGCGCGCACGCAATCGAGCGCGGCGTGCAGCTCATGCAGCATCAGCTTCATCCAGAGTTCGCTGGTCTGGTGCTGAATGATGAACAGCATCTCGTTGTGCGTGGGCGAGAGCGGATGCTGCGCGCCGAGTAGCTCGTCGAGATGCAGGTAGTCGCCATAGCTCATCGACTGCGAAAAATCGAGTTGCGCGCCTTCCTCGCGCACGATCTCCTCGCCTCTGGCTGCTGGCTGAGCGGCGCTCATGTCACTGCTCCCTTGCGGGCGAATCGCGCTTCTCGCCAGACGCCGCTGTCGAGTACTTCGTGCAGCGTCTGCACGGCGTCGAACACATCGACGTAGCGCAGGTAAAGGGGAGTGAAGCCAAAGCGCAGCAGGTCGGGGTCGCCCCGGGTTTTGTCTCCGGCGCGGAAGTCGCCGATCACCCCGCGGGCGATCAGGGCCTGCATCACGGCGTAGCCGTCGCCGTCGAAGGTCAGCGAGACCTGACTGCCGCGCCGGGCGGCGTCGAGCGGGGTGGCGACGCTGAGCGGGTGCGCGCTCAGTTGCTCGTGAACGAGGCGGATGAGCAGGTCGCTGAGCGCCACAGACTTGCGACGCAGCGCCTGCATGCCGCCCATGGGCTCGGCGGCGAGCAGCGTGTCCACGCCGCAATCGAGCGCGGCTAGCGAGAGCAAGGTCGGCGTGCCGCAGAGGTAACGCGCAATGCCCTGAGCGGGCCGGTAGTCGGGGGTGAAAACGAAGGGCGCCGCGTGGCCGTGCCAGCCCGACAGCGGCTGCTCCACCCGGTTGACATGGCGCGCATGCACCCAGACAAAGGCGGGCGCACCCGGGCCGCCGTTGAGGTATTTGTAGCCGCAGCCGATGGCGAAATCGGCTTGCGCGCCGTTGAGATCGACCGGCACCGCCCCGGCGGAATGCGCCAGATCCCACACGGTCAATGCACCCGCCGCATGGGCCGCTGCGGTGACAGTGGCCATGTCGTACAGCGCACCGCTGCGATAGTTCACCTGCGTGAGCAGGAGCACGGCCACGTCGTCGCGCAGGCGGCCGAGGGCCTGCCCCTGCTCCACGAGTTCGAGCTGCATGCCGTGCTGCGCGGCGAGCGACTGGGCCATATAGAGATCGGTCGGAAAATTTTCCCGCTCGGAAACGATGACGCGGCGCTGCGGCGCATCGGCGCGGGCGATGGCCAGCGCGGCGCTGAGCACTTTGTACAGATTGATGGAGGTGGAGTCGGTCACCACCAGTTCGTCGGGCGCGGCGCCCACGAGGCGGGCGATCTTGTTGCCCACGCGTCGGGGCAGATCGATCCAGCCCGCCGTGTTCCAGCTGCGAATCAGGCCTTCGCCCCATTCCTCGGTGAGCACGGTCTGCACCCGCGCGGCGGTTGCCCGGGGCAGGGCGCCGAGCGAATTGCCGTCGAGGTAGATGACGCCGTCGGGCAGGGTGAATTGCTCGCGCAGCGGGGCGAGGGAATCGGCGGCGTCGAGCGCGAGGCTGTCTTGGCGTTGTAGCGTTGTCATAGGCACAGGAAGGAGGGTGAGATCAAAGTTCGCGCAGTACGGCGCGCACCGGCGAGGCGCAGGCGCCTTGCAACTTCAGGGGGAGGGCGATCAGTTCATAGTCGCCTTCGGGAACGTCATCGAGCACGAGGTTTTCGAGCACGCGCAGCTCATGTCGCGAGAGTTGGGCGTGGCTGTCCAGCGTCTTGCTGCTTGCGGGATCGACCGACGGGGTGTCGAGCCCGATGAGGGTCACGCCTTGCGCGGCCAGCCAGCTCACTGTTGCGGGGGCGAACGCAGCAAATTCCTCCGACCAGACCGTCAGCGCGCGGTGGCGAGTGCGCACCAACACGCGCGGGGGCAGGTTTGCTGCGGCATGTTGCAGATGGGCGATGTCGATCAGGGCGCCGCAATTCAGAGCGTGAATCACCCGGCATGGGCCCAGATACGGCGCAAGGCCTACCGCGTCGATGCTCGCGCCGCCGTTCGCGTAGTGCAGCGGCGCGTCCGCATGTGCGCCGACATGGGGCGAAAACCGCACAGCGCTGAGATTGACCGGGCAGCCGGGTCCGAGCCGCGCCGTCCACTCCAGAGAAAACGGCTCGTCGCCCGGAAACACCGGGGCGGAGGGCGAGACGGTCGGGGAGATGTCCCATACGCGGCTCCTGGGCGGGCGGTTCATGGGCGGGCCTTCGCTCGGATTGGATAGTGGGTTGCGGATGTGTGCAGCTTATCGGATCGTACGGGCTAATGCGCGCAGGATTTTCCCGCAATACGCCAAAATGGCGCGAGTTTTGCTGAAACCCTGCGCGAGTGCTGGCCTACAGTTTGTGCATTCCAAAAAAAGGAGACAGCCGCATGAATACCTTGAATACCTCCTCCGCCTCGAACCCCATGGGCACCGACGGCTTCGAGTTTGTCGAGTATGCCGCGCCGGAGCCTGAAAAGCTCGGCGCCCTGTTCGCCCAACTCGGCTTTCGCGCGGTGGCCCGCCATCGTCACAAGAACGTGACCTTGTGGCGCCAGGGCGGCATCAACTTCATCGTCAACGCCGAGCCAGACTCGTTCGCGCAGCGCTTCGCCCGGTTGCACGGACCCAGCATCTGCGCCATTGCCTTCCGTGTGCACGACGCCAACGCCGCCTACAAGCGCGCGCTGGAACTGGGCGCCTGGGGCTTCGACAGCCGCAGCGGCCCGATGGAGCTGAATATCCCGGCGATCAAGGGCATCGGCGACAGCCTGATCTACTTCGTCGATCGCTGGCGCGGCAAGGATGGGCGCGACGGCGGCATCGGCGACATCTCGATTTACGACGTGGACTTCGAGCCAGTGAACGATGCTGCGGCGGAGCACGTGGGCGCTGGCCTGACCACCATCGACCACCTCACCCACAACGTGCACCGCGGCCGCATGGGCGAATGGGCGGATTTCTACACCCGGCTGTTCAACTTCCGCGAAATCCGCTACTTCGACATCGAGGGCCAGGTGACCGGGGTGAAGAGCAAGGCCATGACCAGCCCCTGCGGCAAGATCCGCATCCCCATCAACGAGGAGGGGCAGGAGAAAGCGGGACAAATTCAGGAGTATCTCGACCGCTATCACGGCGAAGGCATCCAGCACATTGCGCTGGCCACCGATGACATCTACGCCACGGTGGAAGGCCTGCGTCGCGCCGGGGTGGAGTTTCTCGGCACGCCCGACACGTACTACGAACTGCTCGACAAACGCCTGCCCGGCCACGGTGAAGCGGTGGAGCGTCTGCGTGCCGATCGCATCCTGCTCGACGGCACGACGCAACCTGAAAAACGCCTGTTGCTGCAAATCTTCACCCAGACCGTCATCGGCCCGATCTTTTTCGAGATCATCCAGCGCAAAGGCGACCAGGGCTTCGGCGAGGGAAACTTCAAGGCGCTGTTCGAAAGCATCGAACTCGACCAGATGCGCCGCGGCGTGCTGGAAACGCAGAACGCCTGAGGATGGGGGCGATCATGTCCAGCGTTCCGGTGACTTACGGCGAAGCCAGCATCACCCCGCGCGGTGACTACGCGCATTGCGATGCCGACTACACCTGCGCGCAGCAATGGGCGCGCTACACCCCGCAAGAGCACGAGTTGTTCGCGCGGCTCTATGCGCGGCAGATGGCGCTGTTGCCGGGGCGGGCTTGCGAGGAGTTTGTGCGGGCTTTGCCGCATCTGCAGGCGCGCAGCAGCATTCCGCGTTTTGACGACATCAACGTCCGTCTGAAAGCGGCGACGGACTGGGAAATCGTGGCCGTGCCGGGGCTGATTCCCGAAGCGGCGTTTTTCAGCCTGCTGGCGGCGAGGCGCTTTCCGGTGACGGTGTGGTTGCGCAAGCCAGAGGAGTTCGACTACATCGTCGAGCCCGATCTGTTTCACGATCTGTTCGGCCATGTGCCGCTGTTGTTCGAGCCCCGGTTTGCCGACTATATGCAGGCGTTCGGTGCGGGCGGGCTCAAGGCGCAGGGGCAGCACGCGCTGCAGTTTCTGGCGCGGCTGTACTGGTACACGGTGGAGTTCGGCTTGATTCGTACACCGCAAGGGTTGCGGATTTATGGTGCGGGTATTCTGTCATCGGGCGGCGAGGTGGAACACAGTCTGCACAGTCCGCAAGCGCGGCGCGTGCGCTTTGATCTGCTGCGGCTGCTGCGCAGCCGCTATCGCATCGATTCGTATCAGGCGACCTATTTCATCATCGACAACTTCCAGCAATTGTTCGATGCGACGGCGCCCGACTTCACCCCGCTCTACGACCAAGCCGCCGCGTTGCCGGAGATCGAGGCTGGGGCGCTGCTGCCCGGCGAGGTGGACGAAAAGGTCAGCGCCGAAACGGTCTGAGGCGGTCTGGCAGGAGGGTCTATTCGGCGTCGGGCTGACGCGCAGGCGCGGCGCGCGCGAAGGCGTCCAACTCGTCGCATTCTGCGCAGATGCGCTCAACGGTACTCAGTCCCGCCAGGCTGCAGCCAAAGCGGCGGGCATTGAACAACTGCGGAACGAGGCAGCAGTCGGCCAGGGTGGGCGTATCGCCGTGGCTGAAGCGGCCGGTGCGCGGGTCGCTTGCGAGCATTTTCTCCACGGCCTGGAGCCCGCGCTCGACCCAGTGGCAATACCACTCGGCTTTCTGCGCCTCGCTCAGATCGAAGGTACGGGTGAGGTGCTGCAGCACGCGCAGATTGTTGATGGGATGGATGTCGCAGGCGATGGTCTGGGCGATGGCGCGAATGCGCGCGCGGTCTGCCGCCGATCCCGGCAGCAGCGGCGGGCTGGGGTGGGTCTCGTCCAGGTACTCGATGATGGCCAGGGACTGGTTCAGGATCTGGCCGTCATCGTCCAGAGTGGGCACGGTTTCGTTGGGGTTGATCGCGGCATAGCCAGCGGCGTGTTGCTGGCCGCCGTCACGCAGCAGATGCACCGGCACCGATTCGAAGGCCAGCCCCTTGAGGTGCAGCGCAATGCGAACCCGATAAGCCGCGGAACTGCGAAAGTAGGTGTAGAGCTTCATTCCGGCAGCGCCTGCACGCGGTTGCGGATGCTGCCGAACAGGCTCAAACCCCGGTCATCGTGCATGCTGATCTCTACCCCATCGCCGTCGCGCAGAAAGGGCGTGACGGCTTCGCCCTGTTCGATGGCCTCGTAGGTGCGCACCTCGGCGATGCAGGCATAGCCCACGCCGCCGTGCTCGACCTTGGAGCCCCACAGCCCGCCCTGCTTGTTCGACACCGTGCCCGAGCCGATGATCGTGCCCGCAGCCAGGCGGCGGGTCTTGGCCGCATGCACGATGAGTTGGGCGAAGTCGAAGGTCATGTCCACCCCGGCATTCGGGTGACCGAAGCGCTGGCCGTTGACCTCCACCCGCAGGGGCAGATGCAGCTTGTGGTCGCGCCACGCCGCGCCGAGTTCGTCGGGCGTGAGCGCCACCGGGCTGAATGCCGACGCGGGTTTGCTCTGGAAGAAGCCAAAGCCCTTGGCCAGTTCCGCCGGAATGAGATGGCGCAGCGACACGTCGTTGACCAGCAGCACCAGGCGGATGGCCAGCGCCGCCTGCGCGGGCGTGGCGCCCAGCGGCACCTCCCCGGTGATGACGGCTACCTCGGCCTCGAAGTCGATGCCCCAGCTCTCCTTGGCCACGATGGGGTCGCAGGGGCCGATGAAGCTGTCGGAGCCGCCTTGGTACATCAGCGGGTCGGTGTAGAAGGTGGCGGGCACCTCGGCTTTGCGCGCCTTGCGCACCAGCTCGACATGGTTGATGTAGGCCGAACCGTCGGCCCATTGGAAGGCGCGGGGCAGGGGCGAGTGGCAGGCGGTAGCCTCGAAGGGCTGGGTGTGCCGTGCTGTTCCGGCTTGCAGGGCCAGCGCCGCATCGCGTAGCAGCGGGGCGCAGCGCGCCCAGTCGTCGAGCGCGGCCTGCAGGGTCGGGGCGATGTCGGGCACCGGCTGGCAGAGCGTCAGGGTGTCGTTGACCACGACGAGTCGGCCGTCCGGGGCCGAAGTTTTCAGCGTGGCCAGCCTCACTGGAACAACTCCTTGTAGCGGCCGTCGTGCATCCAGGCGGCATGCTTCGGGGCTTTGCGGGTCTGGTTCCATTCTTCGAGCATGTCCCACTTCACGGCATCGAGTGCGGCCAGCATTTTGGGACTGGCGGTATTGCACGCTAATTCCAGGCGGTGGCCGTTGGGGTCGAAGAAGTAGATGGACTGGAACAGCGCATGGTCGGTCGGGCCGAGCACGTCGATTCCGGCGTTCTGCAGGCGCTGCTTGGCAGCGAGAAGTTCGTCCATCGAGCCGACTTCCAGCGCGAGGTGCTGGGTCCAGACGGGGGTGTTGGGGTCGCGCCCCATCTCGGGCTGGGTGGGCAGCTCGAAGAAGGCCAGGATATTGCCCTGGCCCGCGTCGAGAAAGATGTGCATGTAGGGATCGGCTTCGCCTGTGGAGGGCACGGTGTCTTCGGCGATGCACAGCACCAGTTTCATGTCCAGATGCTGCTCGTACCAGCGTGCGGTCTGCAGCGCGTCTTTGCAGCGGTAGGCAACATGATGGATCTTTTGGACCAACATGATGAGTCTCCTGTTTTGTTTACTTTCAAACTCTAGTCCCAAAACAGTCGGTTTGCAGGCCCGCGGGAGACTACTGCAGCATGAAGGTCTGATACTCCAGCTTGCGGAACAGGCGCTGCAGCAACATCATGCCCAGCATCAGCGTGAGGAGCAGGGCCACGCCGAAGCCGTAGCCGAAGAAGGCCGGGCCAAGGTGGATGGAGAGCATGCTCAGCGCAAAATTCAGCACGGTGAGCGTGGCGGTGATGACCACCACATCGCGCCTGCGGTCGAGGTAATAGAACACGTTGAGCACGGCCAGCAACATCACCTGAAAGCTCGCCGCCACGGCCTGCACCAGAAACAGCGGGATGTAGAGGCTGCTGATGCCGATCCACGAAAACAGCGCCGGCACGAAGGTGTAGACCGCTAACAACGTGAGCGCCTGTACCTTGAGAATTTGATAGAGCCCTTCGCGCACCACGCCCTGCATGCCGTCGTGATAGCGGGCGATGTCTTGCAGCGCGCCGCCTTCGCGCACGGCGGTGTAGAACTTGTCGTACCACTCGACGAAGTCGGTCTCGAACTTCACCAGAAAAATGCCCATGCCCGGGATGACGCACAGATAGGCGAGAAACACGGGCAGGTCGTAGATGGTCGAGGCGCGCAGCGGCCCGATGACCGGGGTGGACGTGCCGGTGGTGAACCAGAAGGTGAGCTTGTCCGCCCACACGCCCAAGTTGTAAAGCACCCCGCCCGCGATGAGCGAGAGATACATCTGCCGCGGGCGGAAACAGGCCAGCGTGATGGGGCGAACCACGGGAAAGTTGCGGAGCACCAGCCACAGCATCAGCACCCACATGACAAACTGCCCGCCGATAAACCCGAGCAGCAGGCCGTCGAGCCCCCAGGGGCGGGCGAAGTACGACAGCAGCACCGAGATGCCGTAGCCCAGCGCATACAGGCCGACGATGGCGCGGTACTGCTTTAGGCCCGAGAGGAACACGGTGGTGATCCACAGATTCGACAGCAGCGTGAGCCCGACCACGATGAGCACTCGGTACAGATTGCCCACGCCGTCAAACCCCAGCAGCGCCACCAGCCAGCCCAAGGCGCCGCTTACTGCCGTGGTCACGAGCACCACCCCGAAATAGGCCGGAGCGATGTCGTCCTTGCGCTTCTCGAACAGCCGGTCGGCCACCCACCGGGTGAAGCCCAGTTGCAGCCCACCGGTGAGAATGAGCGAGGCCATGATGAGATAGGTCACCGTCACCTGGAACTGGGTGATGAGCGTGTCGGGCGTGACCACGCCGAGCGACAGCACGCCCACCGCGATGAGGCCGATGATGGAAAACACCCACGGCCCGGAGCTGATGATGGACGCATAGGTATAGGCACGCAGCAGCCCGAGGTAGGACTCGGAGCGCAGCAGCTTGCGCAGTTCGAAACCGATGCCGGCCATTTATGTTGCCCCCACGTTCGGGCTGCGCCCTCTCTGCCCCCCGAGGGGGCTGCCGCCGTCTTGAGGCGGCCCGGCGACGGCGGCGGGTTCTCTTTCGGTGTGCAGTGCAGTTTGGGGCGCAGCCGCATCGACCGCGAGGGGCGGCTCGTCCAGCGGCGGCTCGCCGCGCAGCCAGGTGGCGACTGCGCCGACTTCATCGCTCAGCCCTGCGTCGCGGGCGGCGCTGCGTTGCAGGGCGTCGTCGTACACCGCGCGGTAGTTGTCGAACATCATGGGTTGGGTGTAGTAGCGCTCGACCCGGGCGATGCCTGCGGCGCTGGCGGCTTGCCAGCGGGCCGTGTCGCCCAGCAGTTCGGCGCAGGCTTCGCCCAGCGCCTGCGCGTCGGCGATGCCGACCACGGCGCCTGAGGCGCCCAGCGCTTCGTCTTCCGCGCCCAGACCGTAGATGAGCTGACGGCACGAGCCCACGTCGGTAGTGACCGAGGGCACGCCCCCGGCATAGCCTTCGAGCATGACCAGCGGCAGCGCCTCGCTGATGGACGACAGCACCACTAGCCCGATTTTGGGCATGAGCTCGGTGAGTTTCTGGAAGCCGAGGAACTTGAGGGTGTCGCCCAGTTGCAGACTCTCGGCGAGATCGTGGCACTCGCGGGCATATTCCGGGTGCTCGTCCTCCGGCCCGGCGATCCAGCCTTCGAGCCCAGGCAGGCGGTTGCTGGCCACGCGCACCGCGCGGATGAAGGTCTTGATGTCCTTGATCGGCACCACCCGGCCGATGAGGCACATCACCAGCGGGGGCGAAGCAGGGCGCAAGGCGCGGGTCGCGGCGAAGGGCGGCACGTTGATGCCGTTGGCGATGCAGCAGGTGGTGATGGGGTTGGCGCCGTCGGCGATCTGTCGCAGGCGGTTGGTTTCGTATAGCGCAATGACGGGATCGGCGGCGTCGTAGCACATGCGGCCCAGCGACTCGAACAGACGAATCCAGAGCTGGCGGAAGTAGCCGGCCTCGCCCGCGGTACGTTCGAGCACCGGGGTGTTGTCGCTGATCCAGTTGGCCGAGAACAGGTCGATGCGCCGTTCCTTGGTGTAGATGCCGTGCTCAGACAGCACCAGCGGCTTGTTGTAGAGCCGCGCGAGCACCGCGCCCAGATACCCGGCGTAGCCGGTGGAGACGGTGTGATAGATGCGGGCGCGTGGCAGTTCGCGGGCCAGCGTCGCCAGCGTCCAGATGGGGGTGTGCATGGTGCGCACCGTCCAGAAGTAATCGACGAAAGACGGATCGGTGCAGCGAAGTTGGTACTGGGCGGTGAGGTAGCCCCACGATTGATGCGAGTGCAGAAAGTAGTGCAGATCGAGCTTGTCCTGCATGGCCTCAAGGCTGGCGCGCAGCACTTCGGCGCGGCTGGCGGCGTCTTGGCCATCACGAATCAGGGTGTGCAGGTTTTCCACCAGTTCGGCGGTCGCGGCGTCGCCGCGTTCTTCGCGCGCGGCGGGCAGCACCGCGTCGCTGAACAGATAGTGATGGGTGAGCCCGACCACATTGGGCGGCATCTGGTAGCGCGGCTTGCCATAGTCTTCCTCGCGCGAGCCGAGAAACACCAGATGAAAGCGCAGGTGCGGAAATCCGCTGACGATCTGGTGCACCCAGCTCGACACGCCGCCCGAGACATAGGGGTAAGTGCCTTCGAGCAGCAGCATGACGTCGATCTCAAAGGGGGCTTCGCGGCCCTCGGGTTGCGTGTCGGTGAAGTCGGGTTGCGTCATGGGCAGGGAGAAGATCAGCTCAGCAGCAGGCGGTCGGCATCGCTCAGTGGGCCGGGCGCCGGGGTGGGCTCGGCAGGGCGCGGCCTACTTCCAGGGCGCTGCGCGGCGGGCGCGTCGGAGATAACCGGCTCGCTGCGAGTCGGGGTTTCGGTCTGCCAGACCCGCACCACGGGACGCAGCCGGGGGGCCACCTGCCGAGTGCCCAGCGGTTGCAGCACGCCGGTGATGCGGCCGAATCGCCGCTCGATCCATTCCAGCTCCGCGGCGTAAGGGCGCCACAGCGTCGGGCTGGCGCCTTCCGAGGCGAGATGTTCGAGCACCTCGCGGGCCGCATCGGTCTTGCCCGCGGCCAGAGACAGGCGCAGGAACATCATCTGCAGGCCGGTGTCTTGTGGCAGCGCGTCGCGGGCGATCGTGCAGTAGTGCAAGGCCTGCTGCAAGGCGAAGTCGCGCAGATCGCCCTGGGCCAGGCCCTGATAGATGAACTCCATCTGCAACTCGGCCACGCGCTGCGCAGCACGCGCCAGTGCCGCTCCGCTGGGCGCGGTCTGGCGCACAACTTCGACTTCGCGCAGGGCGTCCTGCAGACTGTCGGTCAGCCGCTGCTCCCAAGTATTGCTGATGCCGTAGGCCAGCAAGCGGATTTCTTCATCGGGGTCGGACAGCAGCTTGCGCAGCACCGGCAGGGTCATGCGCGGCGACATTTCGCGCAGCGCCAGCACGGCGCGAATGCGCTGGGCCTGCGGCTGGCTCTGGTCGCGGGCAATGCGCGCGGTCTGGCCTGCGGGCAAGTCGCGGCGCTGGTCGTCGTCGATATGCGAGACGGAGAACACCTGCAGCGATGGCGCTTCGCGCAGGTGCTCGGTGGCCTGGTGGCGCATGGGCAGCCACTGCGCCAGCCGCGCGGCGATCAGCAGGCCGAACACGCCGACGACCGGAAAGAAAAACGCCAGCAAGGTCAAAAGGGCGAGTGACAGCCGCTTGGGTTTGCGCAGCTCGGCGGGCAGCAGCGTCCACAGCAGCAGCCCGACCAGCACGGCCGCAGCACCATGCACCGCCCAGAACAGCAGCAGGTCCGTGTCGTCGCGGCTGACCAGCAGCCAGGCCGCCACCGTCTCCAGCAGGACGATGAGCGAGCCGAGCTTGTAGAACAGGGGATTCATGAGGTCTTGGTTTCCGCGGCGGCGCTGCTCAGCAGGCGGCGCAACTCCAGGAAGCTGGGGGCGCCCGAGACTTCGAGAAAATCCAGGTCGAAGGCCTGATCGGGGCGCTGGTTGCTGCGGCTGAGAATCTGCACGAGCTGGCTCGCCATGTCGCGGCGGTAATTCGCCAGCCCGCCGGAACTCAACAAGGGCAGCAGCACGATCAGCGCGGGTTTGCCGCCCCGGCCCTTGAGCGTCCAGGTGGAGCTCTCCACCGGCTGCAGACCGGCGAACTCGGCCAGCGCGTCGTCGCTCACACGGCCTTGCCCGCTCCACACTGCGCAGTAGCTGCGCAGCTTGAAGTTCTGCCCTAGGTTGCTGAGCTGCGCCCACTCTTGCTGCAGGCCGATGGGCGCCTGCACCCAGGCCGAGCGCACATCTTCCACGCTGAGTTCGAGCTGGCTGAAATCGAGATAGGACGCGCACAGTACCTGCAGGCGCTGCAGATTGTTTTCCTCGAACGACATGAAGGGCATGGTGTGCACCGCCAGCAGGGCATCGACCTCGTCGTATTCGTCGAGCCGCAGCGGGGCGGCGAAGACCCAGGGGTTGCTGCCGTCGGTTTCGTTCAGATGCGCTTGGGCGATGTGCACCGACTGATGCGTTTCCAGAATGCGGTTGATCAGCACCTCGCCGGGATCGAGCGGGGGCAGGGTTTGGCCCAGTGAAGCGGCCAGCCGCCATTGCAGCCCCTGCGGGCCGATTTCGCGCACAAAGATGCCCGCCTCGACCAGGCGGCACGACTGGCTGAGCAGCTGCAGAAAGGCGCGCGGGTCGGGCAGGGGCGCGGGCGTCGGCAGGCCGGGTGTGGCTGCAGGGGCGGCCAGCGCCGGGCGGTTGCCCTGGAAGGTGAAGGTGCGGCGCAGGTCGAGCAGGGCGTCGCGCAGGGTCATGGGACGGTCGGTGAGCTCCTGCTCCAAGGTGGACAGCGCTTCCTTGATGACGAACAGGCGGCGCTTGGTGCGCTCCAGCCGCGCCGTCAGGTCTTTGGTGACTTCGCGGTGCAGCACCTGCCGGTTACGGAAGGCCGCGCCGAACTCACCCAGAATCAGGGTCATCAGCATGCCGCCGAGAAAGAACTCGGCCGGAAATTCCGCGGCGGGGGCGTTATGGAACAGCGCAGGGGAGAACTTCCAGAACGCCGCGTAAAACCCCACGCCGAACAGCCCATACCCGGCGCCGTAGCGCACCGCGATCAGCCAGGGGCCGAACCAGGCCCAGGGAAAACCGGCGTGAGCGCCCAGCGGATCATCCGGTCTGAGCTTGGCGCCCAGCCACAGCACCAGCACCGGCAGCAGCACGGCTTCGAACATCGCCATCAGCCGCCCCGACTGCGTATTCGGCCGCCAGTAGCGCAGCCATTGCCAGCGCATGCGCGCCGACTCGCTGCGCATGCGGCGGCTGACGCGGGTGGAGAGATTGTCGAGTTTCATGCGGCGGTAAGAAAGGCGCTGGGCGCTGAGCGCGTCAGGGCTTGGCGGCGGGTTTTTCGACCGAGGCCGTCACGCGGATGCCGCGCAGCAGCGCTTCGATCTGCGACTGCCCGACCGCGGCCAGCGCCTGATAGCCCCAGCCCGAGCGGCCGCCGCTGGCGCTCCAGATCACCTGGCCTGTTGGCACGTCGGTGACTTGCAGCGTGATGCCCACCGCGGGCTCGCTGTCCACCCCGGTTTTGTAACGCCATTCGGTGACCGTGCCGGAGAGCGCATAGCGTGCACCTTGCTGCTTGGCCCAGGCCAGCGCCTGCGCTGTGGTCACCGCGGGCTCGGCCTCCAGCGGGTTGTCGGTGGATTTCTGCGGATAGACCACCACGTCGCGCAAGCCCTTTTGCTGCAGCAGCGAGACGGTGATGGCCTGCGCCCTGCGCTCGACCAGCGGCAAATCGGTGGCGTTGCTCAGCGGCAGCACGGCGAACTTGGCATCGGCCGGCACCGAGAGCGACTGGCCGGGCAGGGCGGTGACGGCGCAGCCCGCGAGCAGCATCACGGCGGCGCCGGCCAGACCGAGCGCGGCGCGGCGGGCGGGGGAGTGTGGAGTGGGGGATGGGGACATGGAACTCTCCTGCTTCATCGGGGTGAAAAGAACGCGGTCATCGACCGAACCACAAACGGTACTGCAGACTCCACTGCCGGTTCAGGCCCGAGGTGTTCTGCTGGCGCTGGTAACTCAAAGACAGTTGATCGGGCCCGAACACCGGGCCGTGCAGCCCCAGGTTCAGGTTATTGGTCAGCCCCAACCGGCGTGATTGCAGCACATCGACCTCGGCATAGGGCATCCAGCGGCGGGTGTAGGTGTCGTTGTGCGCCATATTGAAGCCGAAACCCAGGCCGTACACATCGTCGCCCGCCGGGATGAAAAACGCGGCATTGGGCGCGGCGCCGCCCGGAACCAGCGGCGCGTAGTCGGGCAGCGGCGGCCCGGCGTTGGCGCTGAATTGATTGGAATAGCCCAGCAGCTTCACACTGAGATCGGGCTCGCTGCGGCGAAACCAAAAGCCCAATTCGAATTGCGTGCTCGCGCCATGCCCCAGCGGATTGCCGCGGCGGGTGTCATACGACATCACCGCGGTGCTGACATTGGCCCACATCCGCCCGAAATCGCGCGACAGTCGCAGCGCCAACCGGTCGCGCGCGCCTGCGATCTGCAGCGGGCCGGATTCATCGGCCACGGCGTTGTGTTCCGCTTCAAGCTGCGCCCGTACCTGACCCGGAAGCTGCGTGCCGCCCTCAATGCGCCAGCCACTCAAGCGACCCACGGCGGTGTTGTGCGTGAGCGTGCCGCCGAGTTGCGAACGCTCGCCCTGCCACTGCAGGCCGAGCTCCGCGTCGCTCCAGGTGGACGGCACGCCGACCAGCGCCGCGGTGTTGTTGCTGTGCATGGACTGGCGGCTGGCTTGCGCCTGCAGCCGCCACTGCCCGCCGAGTTGCAGCGCCAGCCGCAGCACCGGCCCCTGGCGGATCACGTTGTCGATCTGGCGATGCTCCAGCGTAACGGTGGCGCGGTGCGCCAGCGCGAGTTGCTGCTCGGCGGTCTGCCGGGCCAGGGCTCGCAGCGCGGGGTTGTCCTGGCCGCGCTCGGCGGCCGTCTCCAGCACTTTTTCGGCGGTGGCCAGGGCCTGCAGCGGCCGACCGGCAACGCGCTCGGCCTCCGCCCGGTCTTGCGGCAGCAGATGGCGGGCCGCGCCTTGTTGCAACAGCCGATTGACAGCCTCGCGGTCGCCCGCGCGCAAGGCCATCTGCAGCTCGATGGATTGCCGCGCCGCCGGAGTGAGCACGCGCCGCGCCAGCCACCAGCGGGCGGCTGAATTGGTGTCCAGGCGCAGCAGCCAGTCGGCAATCGCGGCGTTGGCTTGCAGGGTTTGCGGGCCGGTCAGATCGCCGCTGCGCAGCTTGTCGCGCAACTGACCGAGCAGCGCCTGTTGACCCGCGCCATCGAGCCGGGCGTGACTCAGGCGCAGACGGGCGAGCAGTGCGTTCAGGTCTTGATCAGTGGTTTTATCCTCGGATTTTTTCCCGCTCGCGGCGGCTTTTTGCAGCAGCGCCCACGATTGGTTATAGGCCGCCTGCGCGCGGCGGCTGTCACCGGCCTGCGCCAGCAGATCACCGTAGTTGAGCAGCCAGAGCGCATCGGTCTTTTTACGGGGGTAGAGCTGTTGACCGTAGCGCACGGCGGCGGCGTTATCGCCCAGGGTTTGCGCCGCGGCGGAAAGCACGTCGAGGCCATCGGGCAGGCCTTGCAGGCTGCGGCTGTAGAGCGCCACGTCTTGCCGCAGGGCGTCGAGCTGGTTGACGTCGATCAGCATCCACAGCAGGGCGATCTGGTTATCGGTATTGCCGGGCGAAAGACGCAGGGCCTCGTGCAGATCGGCCAGCGCCCGGTCGGTACGGCCCAGCGCGCGCCAGACCTGCGCGCGTGCGGCGTACATCTGCGGCTGCTGGCGCAGCGGCGCGCCCGCGGCACTGCCCAGCACGACGCGTTCCCACTCGGCGATGCCTTGGGCGCTGGGCTGACGCACCAGCGATTGCAGCCACAACAGCGCCAGCGCCTCCGACGGGGCCTTGGCCCAGGCCTGCGGCAGCAGACGCAGCGCGGCGGCGTCGCCCTGCGATTTTTGCGTGAGCATGATGAAGCGTTGCAGCTGATAGGGCTTGATGCGGTCGCGCAGTTGTGGGTTGTTCCAGATGCTGCCGTAGGCGCTTTGCGCGCTGCGTTGTTCGCCCATGTCCCAGGCGATGTCGCCCAGCAGCCCCTGGTGCGCAGCGAGCAAATCGACATCGTTGCAACGCGGGGTTTGGGCGGCAGCGCTGCCATCGGTGATGACGGCAGCAGCCGGTGTGCTGCGGCAGGGCGTGTCGTCTGGGAGGTGCTGGGTTTGCTCGAGCGTCTGCCGGGCTTGCTCGAACTGCCCGTTTTGCAGCAGGGCGATGGCGTAGTCGATACTGCCGCGCAGGCTAAGCGCCCCGCGCTTCAGCGCCTCGGCGTACGTCGCCAGCGAAGTGTCCACCTCGCCCATATTGCCCAGCAGCCAAGCCAGGGAGGTGAGCACCTCGGGCTGCTTGACCGCGGCTTGGCGCAGAATGCTCACCGCTTTTTCAGGATGGCCGCGTACCTCCAGCGCCTGGGCGTATTGCAGCCACTCGTCTGTGGTGAGCGTGGTGTGCGCGGCGCGCTGTTCCCAATAGGCGTCCAGGCCGCTGCTCGAATGCAGCGCGAGCGCCAGCCGACGCAGTTCGTCGAGGGCGTGGCGTGTGAACTCGGCGCGCAGCAGGGCGATCCACTGTTGCATGGCGGCGTCGGGCTGGCCGCTCCACTCCAGCACCTGGGCGCGGCGTTCGGCCCAAGTGCGGCTGCCCGGCTGCTGCGCCAGCGCGGCGTCGGCGATGTGCACCGCGCCGCGCAGATCGCCCCCGGCCAGCAGCACTTGCCAGGCCAGTTCGCGCTGCGCCGGGGTGAGGGCCTTGCCCAGCGCGGCGGCGGGCAGGTCGAGATCGACGGCTTTGCGCAGCCAATCACCCGCCTCGGCGGGCTGGTTGGCGCCCAGTGCCAGCTTCACCATGAACCACGCCATCTGCGGCGCAACCGCGCCGCTACCCAGCGCCGCAGCGGTCTGGCGATAGGCCTGCGTCGGATCGCCGGAGGCCAGCAAGGCGCGGGCGGCCTGCTCGATGAGTTGCTCGCGCTCGGCCTCAGTCACCCGGGTCTTGGCGGTGGCGAACAAGACCTGCGCCGCCAGTGGCTCGGCGTGCACGCCCACCAGCAGACGCGCAGCCTGTAGTGCAGCGGCGGGCGGCAGCGGCAGAAAGCGGGTCACCATGCCGGTGAGCCGCTGCACGGCTTGCGGCTCGTCGAGGCCTTGCAGCAGCACCAGGGTGTCGCGCCATTCGTTGAAGTTGGCGGGTTGGGTGCGCTGCAGCAGCGCGGAGAGGGCCTGCCGGGCCTGCGCCTCTTCCGTGGCGTGCCCCAGGGCGCGGGCATCGAACCAGCGGGCCTTCCAGATTTGCAGCCGAAGGGCGTCGGCCTGCGGGGTGTGTACCGAACGCAGGGTGTCGAGGGCTTGTTGCGACTTGCCAATGTGCATATAGCGCTGCGCCAGCATCAGGCGCAGGTCGATATTGCCGCCGCGCAGATCGACGAGATGGCGCAGGTAGTCGATGGCCAGCCCGTCGTCGGCGCTGGTGCTCAGCAGCCGCATCAGGTTCTGCCCCGGATAGACCAGCGCGAGCGTTGCGGCGCACAACAGGCCCAGCCCCAGCAAGGCACCACGCGGAAATAGACGACTGCGCTGCGGATCGTCTGGAGAGATGTGCAGCGGGTCGCGGGTGGCGGGGCGGGTTTTTTCCAGCATTGAGGCGGATTGTCGGTCAGCGCGCGGTCGTTTAGGCCCGCTTCAGCGTGAGATCGACGGTGGCGCCGCTGCTGCTGACCCGCACCGCTGCGGCCGCCTGCTCGACTTTCGCCCCTTTGGCCTCCTGCACGCTCCAGCCGGAGGGCAGTTGAAACAGGGCTTCGACGGGCAGATGCCCTTGCAGGCTGATTTGTACGCTGCGGTCGTTTTGCACGGCCCAGCGGGTGACGTCGGCATTGGCCTCGATCAGACGCGGGACAGTCGCGGCCAGGGACTGACCCGCGGCTTGGCTACGCAGCACGGCCTGTCCAGCCGTCGCGTGCAGATAACGCTGCTGTTCATGCTCGTTCCAGCCGACGATGTTCTGGCAGTTGGCCAGTGCGGGCGTGGCGGCGGTGACGGGCTGGGTCCACTGGCGCATTTCTGCCCCGCTGCGCAGACGCCAGCCACCGGCCAGCAACCGGGCCACCGTCGCTTGCCGCCAGTCGTTCACGCTGCGGAAGTATTGGTGGCCGTAAATCGCATGCAACGGTTGTTTGAGCACCCATTGATAGACCGTATGCAGACTTTTCGCCCCTGCCGCCTTGGTCACGATGTAGGGGTGGTAATACAGATCGATGGGCTTGATGCGGCGCGGCGAGTCGGTCATCTGATAGCTCTCGACCACGCGCTCGAAGCCGAAATAAGGCCCCTGCCAGTTATGCGTAAAAACCTCCTCGTTCGACTGCGCGGCATAGACCTGAAAATACTTGCCCTTGGGAATGCCCATGGGCCAGACATCAGACAGCGTGGGCCGGGTCTTGCTGATGGGGGCGCCGCCGCCGTTGATATTGCCCAGCCCGGTTTCATAGGCCATGGCCACGGCCTCATCGGGCGGATTGCAGTCGCCAGGCCAGAGAATCATGTTGCATTTCTTGCCGGGCGGGCAGAGCTTGTCGTCGATGTATTGCGCAGCGTCGACCACATTGCTCTTGGTGCTGAAGGTGTAGTTGGGCAGCGGCAGGTAATTGCCGTAAGGGAAGTTTTTGGTTTCCTTGCCGCGGCTGTGGGTCTCGCTTGCTGCAACCCAGTTGAACGGGTGCGACCAGGTGTGGCTGCCGACTTCCACCCAAGGCAGGGCGTACATGCGCTTGGCCCATTTCTGCGACTGGTCGGCCAGTTTGGGATACAGCCCGTCGTGGCTGATTTCGCCGACGATCACCGAGGCCAGGGTGGGCACCTTGTATTTTTCGAGGAATTCGCTCACCAGCACTTCGCAGGCCAGCGGCGAGCCGGGCTGGTCGCAGGCGTTGGGCCAACCGTCGCCGTCGAAGTGCACAAAGAAAACGCGGCGACCGGTGCGGGTGGTCACGTCGGGCATGGGGTCTGCGCCCACGCGCAGCGCCGCGCGGAAAAACTCGATCGGCTCGATTGACCAGCGCGTGCCGGTGTTGCCCGGTAGATTGAACACGCCGAACCCGCCCAGCGCATATCCGCCCCAAGGCGTGATGGCGGCGCCGTCCATGCTCCGGCCATCGCCGCCGGTGGCGCGCAGCCAGACCTGCGATCCGGCACTGGCGGTCAGTTGCACCGTGTCTTGCGGGCTGATGAGTGGGATGACTTCGCCGTTGGGCGTGCCGGGTTGGCGCTGTACCTTGATCGGCGCGTTCAGCGGCTCCCCGACGTGTTCGCCGAGATCGTCGAGCACATCGAGATCGGCGTAGCCCAGCACGGCCACGGGCACGCTTTCCTCCTTGGCGCGCTTGAGCAGAGTGCGGATGTCCGGTGGAATCTTGCCGTCATCGGGGTAGAGCACCACGGCGGCATAGCGGCCCGCCAGCGGTTCGGTGATGGCGGGGGCGCCGACATAGCGATATTCAGGAACCAGGCCGAGATATTCCAGCGGCATGGCGCCGTAAAGGTGCGCGCTCTGCGCCTGCAGCTCCGGGCTGTCGCCCTGTTCGCAGGAATGCAGCAACAGCACGCGGCGCGGCACCAGCTCGACTGTGCCCACACCCAGGCTTTCCAGCGTGGGGTCGGCCACCCAGGGAATGAGCCCTTGCGCGGCGATTTGCTGCGCCGTCTGCCGGGCAGCAGCGCGGTCTTGCGGGGCGCAATAGTCGATGGCGATGCACGGCAGCTTGAACTGGCTGCGCATGTCGCCAAAGCGGGCGAGCAGCCACTCGCGGTCGTCGGTCTTCACTTCGACGTAGGCGGATTCGGCTTGATTCCAGCCGCGATAGAGCGATTCGGCGGCCACGGCCAGAATGCTCGGCGCCAGGGTGGCGTCGACCAGCTCGAAGCCGCGGTTGAGCATCAGGCGAATGCCCGGATAGGCGGCAACCAGGCCGCGCAGGGTTTCCGCCAGCGCCTTGGCCTGTTGTTGCTGCGCCTGCGTGCTTTTAGCCAGCAGTTGATAGGAGTCGAGGGTGTCGAGGAAAAAGGCGCGAAAGCCCGCGTCCCACAGCGGTTTGACGATGCGCTCGCGCAGGAATTGCGGCCAGCCGACGGCGGTCTGGTCGACCACCCTCGAACCCCAGGCGGCGTTCGACGTCGGCAGCCAAGCCTTGGGCATGTCGGCGTAGTAGGGCCGATCCGCAGTGACTTCGCCCACCGAGACATAGGCCAGCGCCAGGGTGTGCGGCCCCAGCGCGGAGACCATTTTTGTATCTTGCGCCAGGGCATGCTGCGGTTCGAGCACCACCCAGTCGAAGGCGCGCAGATCGTCCACCGGAATGCGGGCGCCGTAGTAAAAAGCGACTGCGGGCGGCGTGGTGTTGCCGCCCTGCAGGCAGTCGGGGCAATTTCCGCAAGTGCAGGCGGCGTTCTGGGCCAGGGCTCGGCCGGCAGTGGCACCGAGCAAGCCCAAGCCCAACAGGCCTCTGCGGCCCAAAGGGTTGGCAAGCAGGCGGCTTTGCGCAAGAGATTGGAGAAATTGGCGGCGTTGCATGAGGAATTTCAGGGTGGACGACACACGTTCAAAGCGCGCCTTGAAGTGAACCGTTCTGTGATCTATACGGACTATGTCCTCAATTTTCCATGAGTTTTGAGAGCGCTTATAGGGTTTGCCTGGGGATTTGGCCTGGAACTGTGATTTTTTACGCTTACGGCATAGTTTGAAGGAGTTTTGATGGCGGCGTTCCCCATGCAGGCGATGGGCTGGATCGATACCCACGCCCATCTCGATGCCGCCGAGTTTGGCGGACGGGCGCGGGAGGTGGCTGCTCATGCCCGGCAGGCGGGGGTGGTGGGCGGGGTGATTCCGGCCGTCGAGCGCAGCAATTTCGACACAGTGCGCGAGCTTGCGCAGACCTGTGGGTGGGCCTATGCCCTGGGCATTCACCCGCTCTACGTCGACCGGGCGCAAGAGGCCGATCTGGAGGTGCTGCGGCACAGCGTGGGCCAGGCGTTGGTCGATCCGCGTTTTGTCGGTCTGGGCGAGATCGGGCTGGATTTTTTCGTCCCCGGAATCGACCTCGAAAAACAGCAGCGTTTCTATCAGGCGCAGTTGCGCATCGCCCGCGACTTTGATTTGCCGGTGATTCTGCATGTGCGCAAATCGCAGGACGCCTTGCTCGCCGGACTGCGCCGCGCGGGCTTCGGGGCAGGACGGCCCGCAGGCATCGCCCATGCCTTCAACGGCAGCCTGCAGCAGGCGCAGGGCTTCATCAATTTGGGTTTTTCGCTGGGATTCGGCGGCGCCATGACCTTCGAGCGCGCGCTCAACATCCGCCGTCTGGCGGCCGAGGTGCCCGAGACCGCGCCGGTGCTCGAGACCGATGCGCCCGATATCCCGCCGGTCTGGCTTTACCGTCCGCGCGAGGCGCGCGACGACGCGCCTCCGACCCCCAACTCGCCCGAACAGTTGCCCCGCATCGCGCAAACCCTGGCCATGCTGCGCGGCTGGTCGCCGGAACAAACGGCCCGGCAGACCACGGCGAACGCCCTGCGCGCCTTGCCGCGCTTGGCCGTCGCGTTGAACCTCGGGATCGAATCTGGGGCTTGATTTTTGAAGTCTTGACCGTATCTGCTTGCAGGTTTTTTCTTTTCTTTTTCCGCACGCACCATGAGCACTGAACAAACTACTCCTGCCCCTGCCGCCGCGCATACCCACGCCTTTCAGGCTGAAGTGCGGCAACTGCTGCACCTCGTCACCCATTCGCTCTATTCCAACCGCGACATCTTTTTGCGTGAGCTGATTTCCAACGCCTCCGACGCCTGCGACAAACTGCGCTTTCAGGCCATCGACGACGCCTCGTTGATGGAGGGCGATGCCGATCTGCGCATCCGCATTGCGGTGGACCCCGAGCAGCGCACCCTCACCATCAGCGACAACGGCATCGGCCTGAGCCTGGAAGAAGCGGTCGAGCATCTGGGCACCATCGCCAAGTCGGGCACGCGCGAGTTCATGCAAAAACTTGGCGACAAACAAAAGCCCGATACGGCGTTGATCGGACAGTTCGGCGTGGGCTTCTACTCCGGCTTCATGGTGGCCGAGCGCATCACCGTCGAGTCGCGCCGGGCCGGCATGACGGAGGCCGAGGGCGTGCGCTGGGAGTCCGACGGCACGGGCGAGTTCACGGTGGAAACCATCACCCGCGCCAAGCGGGGCACCGATGTCATCCTGCACCTGCGCGCCGATGCCGACGACACGCCGCACGAGGACAAGATTGACAAATACTTGCGGGTGTGGACGCTCAAAGACCTCATCGGCAAATACTCCGACCATATCTCCCTGCCTATCGAAATGCGCAAGGAGAACTGGGACGCCGAGCAGAGCAAATACGTCGCCACTGACGAGTGGGAGCAAATCAACAGCGCTGCGGCGCTGTGGACGCGCAGCAAGTCCGAGATCACCGAAGAACAATATCTCGAGTTCTACAAACAACTCAGCGGCGACAGTCAGCCGCCGCTGCGCTGGACGCATAACCGCGTTGAAGGCCGCAGCGAATACACCCAGTTGCTCTACATCCCGGCCAAGGCGCCGATGGACTTGTGGGACCGGCAGCAGAAAGCCGGGGTCAAGCTGTATGTCAAGCGCGTATTCATTACCGATGACGCCGAAAGTCTGATGCCCACCTATCTGCGCTTCGTGCGCGGGGTGATCGACAGCGCCGATCTGCCGCTGAATGTGTCGCGTGAAATGCTGCAGGAAAGCCGCGATGTGCGCGCCATCCGTGAAGGCTCGGTCAAGCGCGTGTTGTCCATGCTCGAGGACCTGGCGGGCAGCGAAGACCAGGCCGAGCGCGATAAATACGCCGCGTTCTGGACCGAGTTTGGCGCGGTGCTCAAGGAAGGTTTAGGCGAAGATTTCAGCAACCGCGAGCGCCTGGCCAAGCTGTTGCGTGCGGCCTCCACGCACACCGAAGAGGATGCGCCGAGCGTGTCACTGGCCGACTATGTTGCGCGGATGAAAGAGGGCCAGAAAGCCATTTACTACATCACCGCCGAGACGCCGAAAATCGCCCGCTCCAGCCCACAGCTCGAAATTTTCCGCAAGAAGGGCATCGAGGTGCTGCTGCTCACCGACCGGGTGGACGAATGGATGTTGGGTTTCCTCAATGAGTTCGACGGCAAGCCGCTGCAATCGGTAGCGCGCGGGGCCGTCGATCTCAGCGACATCAAAGGCGCAGAGGACAAGGCCGACGAGGCCAAGGACGACAAAGAGCCGTCTGCCGATCATCAGGCCCTGATCGAGCGCTTCAAGCAGGCTTTGGGCGAGCGGGTGAAAGAGGTGCGCATTTCCAAGCGGCTGGTCGATTCTCCGGCCTGTCTGGTCGCCGCCGACGATGGCATGAGCGCGCATCTGGCGCGCTTGCTCAAGCAGGCCGGGCGCGACGAAATGCCCTCGACCCAACCGGTGCTGGAGATCAACCCGGCGCATGTGCTGGTCAAGCGCGTGGCGACTGACGATGCCCATGCCGACGATCTGGCTCAGGTGGTGTTCGATCAGGCCTTGCTGGCCGAAGGGGGCCAACTCGACGATCCGGCGGCTTATGTTCGCCGGGTCAACGCTTTGCTGGCGGGCTGAGCCGGGGTATCCCGGGCTGAACACTTCTCCCGGGTTGGCTGTGGCCCGACCGGGGGTTCTCAGCTTGGTTTCAGCTCACCCAGCTCACCACGCTGAGCATGGCCAGCAGCAGCATCCACAGCAGCACCGAGCGCCACACCAGCCCCACCACATTGCGTAAATGCGCGGGCTGGGGAATGGCACCGGGCATCGTGGCTGCAAGGCCGCTCATGCCCAGATCGCCGTTCTCACCTTCCTGGGTCCAGCCGGGCTCTGTCGGGGCGGCGGGCGCGGCAGCGGCTGTTGCGCCGAGCCGAATGCCTACCGCGCCCGCGGCAGAGGCCAGCATCCCCCCGGTATTGCGATTGGCCCAGAGCTGCGAATAGCCGCGCCAGACATCGACGGCATCCTCGAAATTGCCGACGATGGCGTAACCGCTGGCGGTCAGGCGGGCGGGCGCCCAGTCGAGCAGGTCGAAGGCTTTTTGCGAAAAGCTCTGCAGCGCAGGGCTGGCTTCGCTGTCGGTCTGATTCCATTTGCCCGCTACATAGTCGCTAAGGCGATACAGCACGGCGCCCGCCGGGCCGATGGGCAGAATGAACCAGAAAAACACGCCCAGCACATAGCGTTGCACCGACACCAAGGCATGTTCGATGGTTTGCTGGGTGACATCGCTGGTGCTCATGTCCACGGTATCGAGCGCTTTCCACTGTTTGAGCAGGCTGCGCGCGGTGGCGGCATCGTTGTGATTGAGCGCGTCCTGGATGTCCGTGAAGTAGTGGCTGAACTGGCGAAAACCGAGGGTGAAATACAGCACCGCCACATTCCACGCCAGGGCCAGCAGCAGGCTGTAGTGCAGCGCGACGAGATAAATCGCCAGTGTGATCAAGGCGGGCAGCAACACGGCGATGAACCAAGCCGCGACGCCGTGATGCGGCCGTCCCGCATCGAAGTTGCGCGCGGCAACATCGGCCAGACTCTGGCGCAGCCGATACACGGCGCTGCCGCGGCCCAGGGGTTTGAGTTGCTCGACAAGCAGGGCGATCAGAACGGAGAGAAAAGCCATGCATCTATCCTAAGGCAACCCTGAACAAGCCTTTTGCGCCTCGCAGCTTCGTTGGGCCGTGTCGTTGGGCTGTGCGGGAAGGGCTGGGCTTGGCCTTACGCAACCAGCAAGCGGTACAAATTGCGCAGCATGGCGGCCGTCGCGCCCCAGATGACGTAGCGCTGCCCGTTTGCGACATAGGGCATGACCAGAAAGCGGCGCCGCACGGCAACAGGGTTGGGCGCAACATCGTTGCCCGGCCTCCACTCCCTAAGCTCGTGATGCCGGGGGTTCATCAGGAAAGCCAGCGGTACTTCGAAGACCTCGCTGACCTCGTCGGGTTGAGGCTGCAGGTTTTCAGCGGCGGGAATGAGCGCCACCACGGGGGTGACGGCGTAACGCGATGCAGTGCAATACAGCGGCAGCGTGCCGAGCACTTCGGCCCCCGCCGGGCGCAGGCCGATTTCCTCATGGGCCTCGCGTAGTGCGGTGGCGGCAGGATGAATGTCCTGGCGGTCGCAGCGCCCGCCGGGGAAACTGATCTGGCCGGCATGTTCGTGCAGGTGGAGATTGCGGCGGGTGAGCAGCACCTGCAGGCCTTCGGCGCGTGGTACCAGTGGAATGAGAACGGCGGCGCCTCGCAGCGCTTGGGAACTCAGGCGTAGTGAATCTTCAAACAGCTCCGGTGTCCACGCGGTGGGTGAGGCAAAGCGGCGCCGCAGCCAATCCGGCTCAAGCCGCTCCGGGGCGACGGCGGGCAGACCGTCATCGCGGCCGATCAGGTCAGCGCTTTCGGGGTCGATGGGCGTGAGGCGAAGAGTGGACACGTTTGATGTAGCAAACAAAAAAGCCGACGTGCAGTGCAAGTCGGCTTCGGCGGTGACCCGGCAGGGCCGGTATGACCAGGGACAAACGCTGATTAGGCCTCTGCAGTTGCGTTTGCCTGAGCCGCGGCGGCAGACTTGAGCACCAGTTTTTCCTTGATGCGTGCGGACTTGCCGGAGCGGCTGCGCAGGTAGTACAGCTTGGCGCGGCGCACATCACCACGACGCTTGACTTCGATCGACGCGATCTGCGGCGAATACAGCTGGAACGTACGCTCCACGCCTTCGCCGGCCGAGATTTTGCGCACGATGAAGCTGGAATTCAGCCCACGATTACGCTTGGCGATCACCACGCCCTCGTAGGCCTGGTTACGTTTGCGGTTGCCTTCAACCACCTTGACGGACACGATGACGGTGTCGCCCGGGTTGAACTGCGGAAAAGTTTTGCCAGCGCTGACGCGGGCGATTTCTTCCTGCTCCAGAGTTGCGATCAGATTCATTTCATGCTCTCCAATGATCTTGCCGTGCCGGTGTGGGTCAGTTGTGGTTGCCGCAGCGCTGATGATGCACTAACAAGTGCAGTTAGCCTAGCGGCTAGGCCAGCAGAGGATCAAACCTGAAGAGTATACCCCAGAGCAGCCAGAAATCGCAGATCTTTCTGGCTCAACTGGTTGGCAGCCTGCATCTGCGCGATCAGGTCAGGGCGCCGCTGCAAGGTCAGGCGCAAAGACTGTTCCCTGCGCCATTGAGCGATGCGGGCATGATCGCCGCTGAGCAGGGCTTCGGGCACGCCGTGGCCCTGATAGTGCTCGGGCCGCGTGTAATGCGGACAGTCGAGCAGACCGTTGGAAAAGCTGTCCTGCTGGGCTGAATCGGCGCTGCCCAGCACGCCTGGCAGCAATCGGCAGACGGCATCGAGCAGCGCCAGGGCCGGAATCTCACCGCCCGAGAGCACGAAGTCGCCCAAGCTGATCTCCGCGTCCACCCGGCGGTCGATCAGGCGTTGATCCACACCTTCGTAGCGGGCGCAAAGCAAGGTCACGCCACCGGATTGGGCCAGGTCTTCCACGAGTCGCTGGTCGAAGCGCCGTCCGGTCGGCGAAAACAGCCAAACCGGGGCTTGCGGGTGCGATGCAAGACGCCGGTCGTCGGCGATGGCGTCTAGCGCTTGTTCCAGCGGCTCGGCCAGCATGACCATGCCGGGGCCGCCGCCGTAGGGACGGTCATCGATGGTTCGGTGCGCATCGGTGGTGAAATCGCGCGGATTCCAGCATTGCAGTTGCAACTGTCCCGAGTCGAAGGCGCGGCGCGATACGCCGTGGTACTTCAGCGGCTCGAAATAGGCGGGAAACAGGCTGATGACATCAAAGCGCAGCATGGGGCGGGTCAGTCGTAACTGGCGTCCCACAGGGCGATGATGGTCTTCGCGGGCAGATCGACCGACACGATGTAAGCCTCGACGAAGGGAATCAGCCGTTCGCGCGGTTTGGCGTCCGCGCTGGTCTGCGGAATCTGCACGCGCAAAACGGCGTGGGCGGCGCTTTCCATCAAGCCAATGACGCGGCCGAGATCGGCCCCTTCCGGGCTGCGTACCTCGCAGCCGATCAGGTCGGCCCAATAGAACTCGCCCTCGTCAGGTGGGGGAAAGTCGGCACGTCGCACGGCGATCTGACGCCCGCGCAGCGCTTCGGCGCCGCTACGGTCTTCCGGTCCTTCGAGCAGTGCGACCAGGGCGCTGCCGTGACGCCGAACCAGACGTACCGCAATCGGCGTGGGCTCGTTTTCAAAGCCTGGACGGCTGAGCCACCAGGTCTTGGATTTGAGCAACGCGGTCGCTTGCGGGGCGTCCGGGGCGACCTTCACCCAGCCGCGCACGCCCCAGGCGTCGAGGATATGCCCCACGAGGTAAAGATCGTCTGGAATGGCCACGTTACAAGCCGGTGCGCGAATGAAAAATGCAAGTAAAAAGCGGGACGACTTTTCAGCCGACCCGCTGCAGGCAAAACCCGTCAGGCTGACCGATCAAGCAGACTTCTGCGCGGTTTTCACCAGGCGCTGCACGGTCGGGGAGACCTGTGCGCCCACGCTGGTCCAGTGGTTCAGACGCTCGGTCGCAATGTGCAGGGGCACTTCGGCGCCACGGGCAACCGGGTTGTAATAACCCAGGCGCTCGATGTAGCGACCATCACGACGGCTACGTGAATCGGTGGCGACGATGTGGTAGAAGGGGTGTGCCTTGGCACCGGCACGGGTCAGACGGATCACAACCATTTTGCTTCCTTGTCAAAAGAATGAGAGCCAACGAGGGGGTCGTGGGCCATGTGTTTGGGCATCGCTTGGGTCAAGCGCTGGCAACCAACCGCGTGGAACCAGGCTTTCTGGGTAGGTGCCTTGCAGCAAATACCGGTGTTGTAGGGCAGCCGTCCGTCGGACGAGTATTGCCTTCAAAAACTTGGGGCGCGGCGCTCGAATAAACTCGCCATTATAAACATGCCCATCTCCCATATTGCACTTCATGCCTGAATTCACCATTCGCGCCGCCGCTGCGGCAGATGTACCCGCTGTCACCGCCATTTATGAACACCATGTTCTGCATGGCACAGGCACCTTCGAAACCCTGGCGCCTGACGAGGCCGAGATGCTGCGCCGTCTGCAGGAAGTGCAGTCGCGCGGGCTGCCTTGGTTGGTCGCCGTGCGCGGCCAGGAGATCATCGGCTACGCCTATGCCAACTGGTTTCGAGCGCGCGAGGCTTTCCGGTTTACGGTCGAAGACTCCATCTACATTGCCCCGAACGGCTTGCGTCAAGGGGTTGGCGGCCAGTTGCTTGATGCCTTGATCGACTCATGTACCCGGAGCGGGATGCGGCAGATGCTGGCTGTCATCGGAGATTCCGCAAACGCCGGTTCAATCGGTCTGCACCGGGCGCGTGGGTTCGAGGAACTGGGGCGCATGCCGGCAGTTGGCTGGAAATTTGATCGCTGGCTCGATGTCGTGTTCATGCAATGCGCGCTGGGTGCGGGCGCCGAAACCTCTCCGATTTGACGGCCCGCCATGACTGCTCAGACCGGGTTCAAAAATAAATTCACCGCCGCTTTACTGGCTCTGCTGACCGGCGTGCTTGGCGGTCACCGCTTTTACCTGCGCGGCTTGCGAGATCCGTGGGCCTGGCTGCACGGCCCCTTGTTTCTATTGGGTTTGCTTGGGGTTTGGCGCTTTGTCGCCCATCGTCAAGATGACCCGCTGACTTGGGCTTTGCTGGCGGTTTTTGTTGCCGTGGTGATCGCTGTGGTGGTGCAGACCCTGGTGATCGGCCTCACTCCGGACGCCAAATGGGATGCGCGCTGGAACGCGGCGGCTGACCGTCGCAGTCAGAACGGCTGGGGCCCGGTGCTGATCGTGATCTTTGCGCTGTTCATGAGCGTGGGTTCGCTCACCGGTGGGCTCGCCTATGTGCTGCAGCGATTCTTTGGCGGCAGTTGAGCTCTCACCCCGCTGTGGGGGGGATCAGACGTGGCCGATGTCGGTAGCCCCGCGCCGGCCAATCCAAGCACGGCTTGGATGCGATCTTCCACATTGGCTTCCGCTCCCAGCTGGCCGTCGATGATGAGCATTGCCAAGCCATGTGTAATCGACCACAAATACAGCGCGGCGTCAGGTACTTTCTCGGGGGGCAAGCGCAGGCTCAACCCGGCGCTGAGCTTGTCATAGGTTAGCTGCCTGAGTTGCCTGATCGGCCCAGAGGCGTTTGAGGCCAAGCGAAACCCTTCGCCAAACATGAGTCGATACAGATTGGGGTTTGTGCAGGCAAAACGAATATAGGCCGTGCCAGTCTCGCGCATGCGACCTTTGGCGTTGGTTGGCGCTTCTTTGAGTTGATGCGCAAACTCGGTAAACCCTTGCTCCACGAGAGCAAGCGTGAGGGCATCGAGATTGGCGAAATGGTGATAGACCGAAGGTGCGGCCACGCCCACGCGACGCGCAATCTCGCGAACACTCAGTGACGCCGGACCTGACTCTTCCAGCAGCACTCGTGCGCTGGCCAATAGCGCGGCTCGCAAGTCGCCGTGGTGATAAGAGCGGGCTGGCTTGGAATACGGACGTGTCACATCACAGCTTTCTTTACTTGTAATACTAACGGCGTTAGGATTTGTGGCGCCCATGATGCTTGCCTTTATTTTCTGGATGCCCTGCCATGAACTACCTTCAGCACATACCGACCTATGTCTATGTCGTTTTCATCGTATTGATGTGGATGGGTGTTGCCCGCTGCTATCCCCGCAGCATTCGGGTCGAGCGCTTGACACTCATGCCGACGCTCATCGTCATTCTGGCTGTGCGCGCTTACCTGCAATTGTTTCCTCAACCCGGCCTGATTGACCTGGCTGCTTGCATTTTGGGTACGGCTGTTGGCATTCGGATTGGCTGGCAGCACGCTCGGGGCTGGGTGGTGCAAGTGAATCTGGAGACGCGGCGGCTTGCCGTGCCCGGCGACATCCTGATGTTGGGCATTATTTTCGGGGCATTTGTGTTCGAGTTCGCGCTGCATTTTGGAATTGCGACGCACGCGGCGTGGATTGAGTTGCCGGTTGCGCAACCAGGGGCCGCATTCATCTGGGCATGGTTAGCCGGTATGACTGTGGGGCGCAATGTCAACTTGGGTCTGCGTTATCGTGCCGCCGTGCAGTCGGCTGCAAAATTGTCGGAGGTTCATTGACCATTGCTGCTCGATTTCGCGAAACGAAATGGGGTCTGACCTGCGCCTGAACCTATCTCACAGCGGCCCGAGTTTTTCGATCGCCTGACCTTCGGCGACGCGCTGTTCGGCCAGTTCGGTGACGCGCGTGCCGTCGATGCGGCCTTCCAGCCAGATTTCGGCCAGCGGGGCCAGCACGAAGGCGCGCTGTGCTATACGCGGATGGGGCAAGGTCAGACGTTCGCTTTGGCGTTGCAGACTGCCGTAGAGCAGAAGGTCGAGATCGAGGGTGCGTGGGGCGTTGATTTCGCCGCTGGGGCGCTGGCGGCCGAGGTCGGATTCGATGCGCAGCAGCGCGTCGAGCAAGGCGTCGGGCGATAGGGCGGTGCGCACCAGAATGACGGCGTTCCAGTAATCGGGGCCGCTGGCGTGTTGCGGTGCGGTGCGGTAGAGGCTGGAGCGGGCGGCGACGCGCGTCAGCGGCAGGGCATCGATGGCTTGCACCGCAGCACGCAGGGTGGCTGCGCCGTCGCCCAGATTGGCGCCAAGGGCGACGAACGCTTCGACGTCATCGGCGCAGGACATCGCGTTTCACTCGGAACTGTCGTTGCTGGCGCCGTCGGCAGGGTTCGCTTCAGACGGCTTTTTGCGCCGCCGCCTCCGCCGGGGTTTGCTGGCTGCGCTGGGCTGCGGCGCGGTGGCGAGCATGTCGGCACGGCCCTCGGCGTCGGCGAACTGGAAAGCCTCCCACCATTGCACCAACTCCGGCTCGGCCTGGCCGCTGCGCGCGCGCAGGCTGAGAAAGTCGTAGGCGGCGCGAAACCGTGGGTGTTCGACCAGACTATTGGCATAGCGCGGGGTGCGGCGTTCGAAGCGCGATTGCAGTGACCAGATTTCGCGCATGTCGGTGGCGATGCGCCGCTGGATGGCCAGGCGCTCGGCCTGGGCGGCCAGCACTTCGTCAGCGGCCTGATCGAGCGCCATGAGGGGGGCGATGCCTTCGGCCAGCAACGCGTTCCAGCGTTGCTCCACGTCATGCCAAAGCAGGCAGGCGAAGAGGAAGCTGGGGCTGGCGGTCTTGCCTTGGGCGATGCGCTCGTCGGTGTCTTGCAGCGCATTGGTGATGAAGCGCTCGCCCTCGGGTTTTTCCAGCACGGGATCGAGCAGCGGCAGCAGGCCGTGATGCAGGCCCAGGCGGCGCAGTTGTTGCAGCGAGGCGACCGCATGGCCGGTCTGCAGCAGCTTGATGGTCTCGTCGAACAGGCGAGCGGCCGGCACATTGGCGAGCAAATCGGCGCTGGGGCCGATGGGCGCGAGCGTGGCCGGGTCGATATCGAAGCCGAGTTTGGCGGCGAAGCGGGCGATGCGCAGCATGCGCACCGGGTCTTCGCGGTAGCGGGCAGCGGGGTCGCCGATCATGCGCAGGCGCCGCTCTTTGAGGTCTTTCATGCCCCGGTGGTAGTCGACCACCACGTCGCGGATCGGGTCGTAATAGAGCGCGTTGATGGTGAAGTCGCGGCGCTCGGCATCGTCGTCGAGCGTGCCCCAGACGTTGTCGCGCAGCACGCGGCCGCTGCTGTCTACCGCCAGGGTCTTGTCGGCCAGGGCGCGGCGCGAGGTGCGCTCGTTGCCGTCCACAGACTCGGCGGCTTGCGCATCGTGCAGGGCGCGGTAGGTGGAGACCTCGATGATGTCGCGGCCATACATGACGTGCACGATGCGAAAGCGTCGGCCGATGATGAAAGCGCGCTTGAACAGCGGTTTGACCTGCTCGGGTGTGGCATTGGTGGCGACGTCGAAGTCTTTGGGCTTGAGGCCCAGCAGCAGGTCACGCACCGCGCCGCCGACGATGTAGGCCTCGAAACCCGCCTGCTGCAGGGTCTGCACGGTGTTGCGGGCGTTCTGCGAAAGGCGGCTGGCGTCGATTTGGTGCTGGGAGCGGGGCAGGTCGCGGCGTTGGCCACGGTTTTGCGGGTTGGTTTCGGCTTTGTTCGCGGTGAACAGGCGGCTGATGAATTTACGGATCATGTCAACAACTGAAGTGTGGGCCAGCCTTTTTCCTGGGCGACGGCGGCCAGCAAGGGGTCTGGATGGACGACCACGGGGTGGGTGGCGTGTTCGAGCAGGGGGCGATCATTGATGGAGTCGCTGTAGAACCAGATCTGGTCGAAGTCGTCCCAGCCCAGTCCTTGCGCGGCCAGCCATTGTTCGGTGCGAACGATCTTGCCTTCGCGGAACGAGGGAATGCCCACCCAGTTGCCGGTGTAGCGGCCCTGCGCGTCGCGTTCGAGTTCGACGCCGATGAGGTGCTCGACGCCGAAGGCGTCGGCGATGGGGCGGGTGACGAAGGTATTGGTCGCAGTCACGATGCAGCACAGATCGCCTGCGGCTTTGTGACGGTCGACCAGTTGCTGCGCGGCCGGTTGCATTTGCGGCTGCACGACGTCGCGCATGAAACCGGCATGCGCGGCGTGCAGTTCGTCGAGGTCGCGCCCGGCAATCGGCTGCAGGGCGAAACGCAGATAGGCGGCGAGATCGAGGGTGCCGGCCTTGTACTGCCGATAGAACGCCTCGTTCTGCTGGCGGTGTTGCTCGGCATCGACCCAGCCCAGCTCGGCAACGTACTGCCCGAAGGCATGGTCGGAGTCGAAAGGAATCAGCGTGTTGTCGAGATCGAAGAGGGCGAGCTTGCGCATGGAGTGTGAAGGCTGGGTCTGTAGGGGTCAGCCTGAAACGGATTCGGGCGACGCCGCGTGCAGCAATTGCGGCTGTGCGGCCAGCAGCGATTTGAGCAGAGGCACGGTGGCCGGTCGCTGCGCGGCCAAAGCATAGCGGTCAAACGCGGCCATCAGCACACCCAGCTGTGACAGGTCGCGGCTGAGGTGGGTCAGCATGTAGTGCAGCAATTCGGGGCTGAGTGAGTAGCCGCGTTCGTGCGCCAGGCGCTGAAGCACTCGGGCGCGCACGGCGTCGTCGGGCGCTTGCAGGCGCAGCGCCAGCCCCCAGCTCAGGCGGGTGCGCAGGTCGGTGCGCAGGGGCAGCGCGGCTGGGGCGGCGTTGCCGCAGGCGAGAAAGGCGAGCTCGGCCGAGCGGGCGGCGTTGTATAGGCCGAACAGCCAGTCCTGCTGCCAGTCGGAAAGCTGCTGCGCGTCGTCCACCGCCAGCAGGCCACCGGCATGCTGGGCGAGCAGATCGGTGACATCGGGCCAGGCCGAGGCGGGGGTTTGCGGGGTGAGCAGCAGCGCCCAACGTCCTTGTTTTTGGAGCTCGTGGCAGGCGGCCCACAGCAGGTGGCTTTTGCCGCTGCCGGTCTCGCCCCAGAGATACAGCGCACTGTGGCGGCGCTGTTGCAGCAGATCATGCAGGGCTTGCAGCGCCAGCGCATTTTCGGGCTGAACGCCGGGATCGAAATTGTCGAAGCTGCGTTCATCCTGCCATTCCAGCGGCAGAATCTGCTGGCGCGTGGTTTGCAGCATGGGTCAGACGAACAGCGCGCTCTGCCGGTACCAGGCCAGCAGGCGGCGCACCACGACCAGCAGCACGGCGCCCGCGGGCAGGGCCAGCAAAATGCCCCAGAAGCCGAACAGGGTGCCGAAGGCCAGCAGAATGAAAATCACCAGCAGGGGATGCAGACCAATGCTCTCGCCGACGAACTTCGGGGTGATGTACATGCTTTCGATCAACTGGCCGATGCCATACACGATGGCCACGGCAATCACGCCGTACCAGCTCAGAAATTGCAGCGCCCCGGCCAGCAGTGCTAGCAGCAGGCCCAGGCCGAAGCCTACATAAGGGACGAATACCGCCAGCCCGGTGAAGATGCCCACGGGCAGGGCCAGATTGAACCCGGCAATCACCAGGCCGAGGGAGTAATAAAACGCCAGAATCAGCATGACCAGCAACTGTCCGCGCAGATACTGGCCGAGGATGACGTCGCAGTCGTGAAAAAAACTCAGCACGGCGTCGCGGTGTTTGGGGGGGATCAGACCGCGAATTCGCACCAGCGTTGGCTTCCAGTCGAGCAGCAGATAAAAGGCCACGACCGGAATCAGCGTCAGATTGCCCAACAGGACCAGCAGACTTATGCCGCCAGTGCTGGCTGAGCGCAGCAGCAGCCCGGCCCAGTCTTCTCCGTGCGCGGACAGGTATTTGGACAGGGTCTGCTGCACGCTGGCGGTATCGAACTTCACATGAATGTCGAATCGCGCCAGCAGCGGGGTGCCCCAGTTGATGATGGTCTGGAGCAGCAGCGGGAATTTTTCGCGGATTAAGGGCACGATTTCCGTGACCACAGGCACCAGCAAGAGAAAAAGGCCGACGAAAAGACCAATGGCCACGATGATCGCCGCCGCAGCGCCCAGCGCACGCGGAATGCGTCGCCGCTTGAGTCGCTCGACCAGCGGATGCAGCACGTAGGCCAGCGTCAGCCCGACGAGAAAGGGCATCAGGATGCTGCCGAGCAGCCAGATCAGCCAGAGCGCGACAAGGCCGATGCCCAGCCAGATGAGGGCATTCTTGACGGGAGGGGTCAGGAGCATGGGAGCGGTCGGGGCGTCGGGGAAAAAGGCTTGCGCAACGGCGCCAGCGTCGGAGCGAAGCAGCAGGCGCGGGCGCGCTCTCGATAAAATCTGCGCCTTGGCATTTTATGCGGGGCGGGTGCTGCGCCCCCGTTCCTCTTCCTCTGCTGCCCATCATGCAAAAAACTCCCCTGACTTATCGCGACGCCGGTGTGGATATCGACGCTGGAGATGCGCTGGTCGATGCGATCAAGCCCCTGGCCCGGCGCACGCTGCGCGACGGCGTGCTGGCGGGTATCGGCGGCTTCGGGGCGCTGTTCGAGGTGCCCAAGCGCTATCGCGAGCCGGTGCTGGTGTCGGGCACGGATGGCGTGGGCACCAAGCTCAAACTCGCGTTCGAGTGGAACCGACACGACACGGTGGGTATCGATCTGGTGGCGATGAGCGTCAACGATGTGTTGGTTCAGGGTGCCGAGCCGCTGTTCTTTCTCGACTATTTCGCCTGCGGCAAGCTGGCGGTGCAGACCGCCACGCAAGTAATCGGCGGCGTGGCGCAAGGGTGCGAGCAGGCCGGTTGTGCGCTCATCGGCGGCGAGACCGCGGAAATGCCTGGAATGTATCCGGCGGGCGAATATGACCTGGCGGGTTTTGCCGTGGGCGCGGTGGAGAAGAGCGGCATCATCGACGGCCGCACCATTGGCGCGGGCGACCGGGTCATCGGCCTGGCGTCGAGCGGCGCGCATTCCAACGGCTATTCGCTGGTGCGCAAGATCATCGCTCGCAGCGGGCCAGGTGAGCTGCCGACGACACTGGACGGACAGGATTTCCGCAGCGCGGTGATGGCGCCGACGCGCATTTACTGCAAATCGGTGCTGAAGGCGCTGGCACAGCACACCATCAAGGGCATGGCCCATATCACCGGCGGGGGTTTGAGCGAAAACATTCCGCGCGTGCTGCCCGAAAATGTGCAATGCGTGCTCGACCCTTCCACCTGGGGCCAGACCGAGCTGTTTGCCTGGCTGCAACGCGAAGGCGGCGTGGATGACGCCGAAATGCGCCGCACCTTCAATTGCGGCGTGGGCTTCGTCCTGGTGGTGGCCGCGGCCGAGGCCGAGGCCGTACTCGCCACCCTGCGCGCCGAAGGGGAGACCGGCTGGATCATCGGGGAGATTCAGCCGCGTCCTCATGCCGATGCGCATCAGGTGCGCTACACGGCCTGAATTCAGGCTTTACTGAAACGCGACTTCGTCGAAGCTGCGCAGCTTGCGGCTGTGCAGCCGCCCCATGGTCTGCTGACGCAGCCGCGCGATGGCGCGCAGGCCGATGCGCAGATGCTGCTCGACTTGCTGGCGATAAAACTGGTCGGCCATGCCCGGCAGCTTGAGCTCGCCATGCAGCGGCTTGTCGCTCACACACAGCAAGGTGCCGTAGGGCACGCGGAAGCGAAAACCGTTGGCGGCCACCGTGGCGCTTTCCATGTCGAGCGCAATCGCCCGGCTCTGGCTGAAGCGCCGATCGGGGCCGGGGTAGGGCAGTAGTTCCCAGTTGCGGTTGTCGGTGCTGGCCACGGTGCCAGTGCGCAGCACGCGCTTGAGTTCGTAGCCGTGCAACTGGGTGATGTCGGCCACGGCGCCTTCGAGCGCCTGTTGCACCTCGGCGAGCGGCGGAATGGGCACCCACAGCGGCAGTTCCTCGTCGAGCACGTGGTCTTCACGCACATAGCCATGCGCCAGCACGTAGTCGCCCAGGCGCTGCGAGTTGCGCAGTCCGGCGCAGTGGCCGAGCATGATCCAGGCGTGCGGCCGCAGCACGGCGATGTGGTCGGTGATGTTTTTCGCATTGGCCGGGCCGACGCCGATATTGACCAGGGTGATGCCGCCGTGACCCGGCAGGATGAGGTGATACGCCGGCATCTGCGGCAGTCGGGTGGAGGCCTGTCCCTCGGTTCGCGCCGCGCCCTGGGCGGTGGCCCGGTGGGTGATGACGTTGCCGGGTTCGACGAAGGCGGTGTAGGGCGCGTCGTCGTCGGTCGCAGACGCGGCGGGCTGGCTCATCAGAGCATGCGCCATGCGCACGAATTCATCGACGTAGAACTGGTAGTTGGTGAACAGCACGAAGTTCTGGAAGTGTTCGGGCGCGGTGCCGGTGTAGTGCTGCAGGCGGTGCAGCGAGTAGTCGATGCGCGGAGCGGTAAACAAGGCCAGCGGCATGGGCTGGTCGTTTGGCGTGTCGTGGGTGCCGTTGGCAATGCCGTCGTCCATCGCGGCCAGATCGGGCAGATCGAAAATATCGCGCAGTTGCTGGCGCTGCTCGACGCTGAGATGGCCTTCGACATGCGCCTGACCCGCAAAGCTGAAATGCAGCGGAACTGGCTGTTCACCCACCCCGATTTCCAGCGCAACGCCGTGGTTGGTCAGCAGCAACTGGAACTGGGCGAGCAGATAGTCGGCGAACAGATCCGGCCGGGTGAGGGTGGTTTCGTAAACGCCGGGAGCGGCAACAAACCCGTAAGCCAGTCGCGAGTCAGGGTGAGCGACGCTGTCGATGCGTACCCGCACCACCGGATAGCAAGCCCGCACGCGGCCGGGCGGCAGCGTGCCCGCGATGAACTCGGCCAGCTTGTCGCGCAGATGGGTGACGGCGGCGGTATAGAGGGCCTGCATCTGATCGAGCGCGGCTTGCGCATCGGTGAAGACGGCGCTGGCGGTCGGGGCGGGGCAATGCAGGGCGTGAGGGCGGTGCGACATGTTGCGGGCTGATGGCGAGAGGTAGCGAGAGGTGGCGGAACGATGGCCGGTATTGTCCACCCGGAGTTTTTCACATCACCACACACCGCTGCACGGCAAGCACCCAAGAATGCAATATGCTTGCTCGGTTGCCCCTATCTTCCTTGTTTCGGTTTTATTTCCATGCGCATCCTGAGCTGGTTTTTGCGGTTGGTGGTCTTCCTGCTTTTGTTCGGTCTGGCGCTGAACAATCTGGAGACCGTGACCCTGCACCTGCTGTTCGGCACCGAGTGGCGCACGCCCATGATCGTGCTGCTGCTCGTGGTGTTCGCCCTCGGCGCGGTGCTGGGCGCGCTGGCGCTGCTGCCTTCGTGGATGCGGCACCGCAAACAGGTCCGGCTGGCGCGCAACAGTGAGCCGCCGCCCAAACCGTCTGCTGCCACCGCCGTCGCCCCGGCCGATTTCCCGCAGCATCCGATCGACAGGCCGATCGATGGAGTTTGATCTTTGGTGGCTGCTGATCCTGCCCCTGATGTTCGCGCTGGGGTGGCTGGCGGCGCGCGTGGACCTGCGGCAGGTGGGCAAGGAGCGCGCCCTGCGGCGTGATGCCCCGCAGGCCTACTACCGCGGTCTCAACCACTTGCTCAACGAGCAGCAGGACAAGGCCATCGACGCCTTCATCGAAGCCATGACCGCCGATCCCGATACCGTCGATCTGCACTTTGCGCTGGGCAATCTGTTTCGCCGCCGTGGGGAATATGAGCGCGCGGTGCGGGTACACCAGAACCTGCTCGCCCGCGCCGACCTGCCGCGAGAAGCACGTGAACGTGCGCAACTTGCCCTGGCGCAGGATTTTTTCAAGGCCGGGCTGCTCGACCGCGCCGAATCCGCCTACGAAGATCTGCGCCGCAGCGTCTATGCCTCGCAGGCGCTGACGGCGCTGCTGCAGATCAGCGAGCGCACCCAAGACTGGAACAAGGCCATTGCGCGTGCCGGCGAACTGGAGCTGCGCGCCACCGGCGCCTATCAGCGGCAGATTGCGCAATATTGGTGCGAGCTGGCCGTGCAACATCACGCGGCAGGGCGGGCGCAGCAAGCCCAGCAGTCGCTCGACGCCGCGCTGCAGGCCGCGCCTCAGGGCGTGCGGCCGCGCTTGCTGCGTGCACAGTGGGCGCAGCAGCACGGTGAACTGGAATCGGCTTTGCGCATACTGGAATCCATCGATCTGGTGCAGCCTGAATTCATTGCGCTGGCGGCGGTGCAGATCGCCCAACTGCGTCAGCAGCTCGGGCAGGTGGCCGAAGGGCTGATGTGGTTGCGTCAGCGTTTGCAGCAGACCCCGGCCATCGACCTGCTCGACGCCGTGCTGCTGCTCGACCCCGATCCCGCCTCGCAGGCCCGGTGCGCGCAGGACTATCTGCAGTCGCATCGCAGCCTACTGGCGCTCAAGCGCGTGCTCGAACACCCCACGCCCGGCGCCACCGTGCCCGAAGCGGCAGCCGCCATGCAGGGCGCGGTGGACAATGCCTTGCGCAGTCGCCAGCGCTACCGCTGCGCGGCCTGCGGCTTCGAGGCGCGGCAATATTTCTGGCACTGTCCAGGCTGTCAGGGGTGGGAGACTTATCCGCCCCGTCGCCTGGAAGAACTCTCCCTTCTTGGATCATGAACGCAGAACAACTCGCCCAATCCCGTGTGCTCATCGTCGGTGACGTCATGCTCGACCGTTACTGGTTCGGTTCGACCGATCGCATTTCTCCCGAGGCGCCGGTGCCCGTGGTGCGCGTGCAGCGCGACGAAGACCGAGTGGGCGGCGCGGCCAACGTGGCGCTCAACGCCGCCGTGCTGGGGGCGCAGGCCACGCTGCTGTCGGTGGTCGGGGCGGACGAGCCGGGCCGCAAGCTGGTCACGCTGCTGGTCGACACCCCCATCCGCAACGCCATGCGGCAAGACCCCACGCTCAAGACCACGGTCAAGTTGCGGGTGGTGTCGCGCCAGCAGCAGCTTATCCGTCTGGATTTCGAGCACAAGCCCGATCACGAAGTGCTCGCCGCGATGATGGAGCGCTACGAGCAGGAACTGGCCTTCCACGACGTGGTGCTGCTGTCGGACTATGGCAAAGGCGGCCTCGAACACCTCGACCAGATGATGAATCTCGCACGCACCCAGGGCAAGACCATTCTGGTCGATCCTAAGGGCCGCGACTACAGCCGTTACGCCGGCGCCACCCTGCTGACGCCCAACCGCGCCGAGCTGGCGCAAGTGGTGGGCGACTGGAGCAGCGAGCAAGACCTCACCGCGCGTGCGCAGGGCCTGCGCAAAAAACTCAGCCTCAAGGCGCTGTTGCTGACGCGCTCGGAAGAAGGCATGAGTCTGTATACCGAGACCGGTGAACTGCATATTCCCACCGAGGCCAAAGAGGTGTATGACGTTTCAGGCGCGGGCGACACGGTAATTGCCACGGTGGCCGTGATGCTCGGCGCAGGGCTTTCCATGGAAGACGCGGTGCGCACAGCCAACCGGGCGGCGGGCATTGTGGTCGGCAAGTTGGGTACCGCCAGCGTGACGCCGAAGGAACTTTGGGGAACGACATGAGAGTCATCGTCACAGGTGCGGCCGGTTTCATCGGCAGCAATCTCGTCAAAGGGCTCAATGCCCGCGGCATTACCGAGGTGATCGCGGTGGACAACCTCACCCGCGGCGACAAGTTTCACAACCTGGTGGACTTGCAGATCTGCGACTACCTCGACAAGACGGTGTTCTTCGAGCAGTTCGCCAGCGGCCACTACGGCAAGGTCGAGGCCGTGTTTCACCAGGGCGCCTGTTCCGACACCATGGAACACGATGGCCGCTACATGCTCGACAACAACTACCGCAGCAGCCGCATGCTGCTCGACGCTGGTCAGAAGCAGGGCGTGCGCCTGCTCTATGCGTCCAGCGCCGCCACCTACGGCGCCAGCAGCGTGTTTCGCGAGTCGCCCGAGTTCGAGCGCCCGCTCAACGTCTATGGCTACTCCAAGATGTTGTTCGATCAGGTCGTGCGGCGCGTGCTGCCGCATGCCACAACGCAGATCGCGGGCTTTCGCTATTTCAACGTGTACGGCCCGCGCGAACAGCACAAGGGGCGCATGGCGTCGGTGGCGTTTCATCACTTCAACCAATACCGCGAACACGGCCAGGTCAAGCTTTTTGGCGAATATCAGGGCTACGGCCCCGGTTTGCAGGAACGCGATTTCGTCTGGATCGACGATGTGGCGGCCGTCAATCTCTGGTTCTTCGATCACCCGGGCAAGAGCGGTATTTTCAACCTTGGCTCGGGTCGTGCGCAGCCGTTCAACGATGTGGCGCAAACCGTGGTCAACACCCTGCGGCAGGAGGCTGGGCAACCGGCTTTGAGTCTGGCGGAATTGGTGGATTGCGGCGAGATTGCCTACATACCTTTTCCCGATGCGCTGGTCGGAAAATACCAATGTCACACCCAGGCCGACCTTAGCCATTTGCGCGCGGCGGGCTGCACCCATCACTTCGCCACGGTGGAAGAAGGCACCGCGCAATACATGCGCGCGCTGCTTGCCGCGTCCTGATCAACTCCGCTGCGCTTGCCGTGCGGCGTCGCGCAGCATCACCAGTAAAAGCCCCATGCCCGCGAGCATCACCACTGCTGTGATGACCAGCGCGCTGCGGTAGCTCCCCGTTTGCGCGGCAATCGAACCGGCCATCGCCGGGGCGACAATTTGCGCCACGCCGTAGCTCAAAGTCAGCCGGGCCATGGCCTTGGCGGGGTTGTCGGGAAAGCTGCGGCCGATCAGCGTGAGCGTGAGACTGACGATGCCCACGAACGTGCCGCCGTACAGCACGGCGCTGAGCAGATTCAGCGGCAGATTGAGCGTCATCGCGGGCAGGATGATGGAGACGGTCTGCAGCCCGAACGCCAGCAGCAAGGCCTGGAGCTCGCCCATGCTGCGCGCCAGCCGATCCCATACAAAGCTCGACGGCGCCGCGGCAAGCCCCACGATCACCCAGACCCAGCCGCCCTTGTCCGCCAGCGCAGGCAGTTTGTCGAGAATGGCGACGATAAAGGTCGCGCTGATCACATAGCCGAAACCGGCGCAGAAATAGACGGCGATGAACAAAGCCATCCAGCGCCTCGGGGGCGGAACGACAGCGGTTTTTGCACCAGCGCCCCCCAAGGGCCCGGATGCCGCGGGCGAGGGCAACCATAGCCAGGCGGGCACGAAAAACACCAGACCGAGCAAGCCCAGCCCCATCCATTGCTGCGCCCAGCCGAGCCGATCCATCATGGCGCCAACGGCCAGACCCGAGACCACGACGCCCAGCCCCAGCCCGGTGAAATGCAGACCCAGCTCGGGCCGGTGACCGTGGCGGATCAGCCAGTTCAACGCCAGGCCCGAGGCCAGCAGCAGCCCCGCCGTACTCGACAGCCCGGAGACAAACCGCAGCACCGCCCAGACAGCGGTGTTGTCGGTGAAGCCCAGTGCGGCGGTCGTCACCACGGCCAGCACCAGCCCGATGCGATACATCACGAACTTCTGCCGCAAATTGCCCACCGCCGCGGCAATGAGTGCGCCGGTGATGTAACCGGCGTAATTGAAGGTCGCCAGCCAGCCCGCTGCCAGGTTGGTGAGACCGGCCTCGCGGTGCATCACCGGCAGCATGGGGGTGTAGGCAAAGCGCGCGAGCCCCACCGTGAGGATGAGGGCGCAGATGCCTGCGAACAGCACACGCAGGCGCGCGCCGTTGCTGGCGATCGGATGGGGGGATTGGCGGGTTGGCATGAAGGGGCGCAGAGCTTGCGGCGCTCGTAGCGCTCGCAGCAGATGCTACCCCCAGCCCCCTGCAAGCGGCTTACATCAGCACATGTTCGCCGGCATTGTTCTGGCCGAGGATGATGTAGTTGACCTTGCGGATGTCGGCGAGTTGCGTGCCCCCGGCATAGGAAATGGAGCTTTGCAGGTCTTCCTCCATTTCGCGCAGGGTGTCGGCCAGGCGGCCCTTGAGCGGCTCCAGAATGCGTTTGCCCTCGACGTTGCGGTAGGCGCCCTTGTTGTATTCGGAGGCGCTGCCGTAATACTCCTTGAACAACTGGCCATCGACTTCCACAATCTTTCCCGGCGACTCTTCGTGACCGGCCAGCATGGAGCCGATCATCACCATGCTGGCGCCGAAGCGCACGCTCTTGGCGATGTCGCCATGTTCGCGGATGCCGCCGTCGGCGATGATGGGTTTGGTCGCCACTCGCGCACACCACTTCAGCGCCGAGAGCTGCCATCCGCCGGTGCCGAAGCCGGTTTTCATGCGGGTGATGCACACCTTGCCCGGGCCGATGCCCACTTTGGTCGCATCGGCGCCCCAGGCTTCGAGATCGATCACCGCCTCGGGGGTGCCGATATTTCCGGCAATGACAAAGGCTTGCGGCAGCTTGTGTTTGATGTGCGCGATCATGCGCTGCACGCTGTCGGCATGACCGTGGGCGATGTCGATGGTGATGTAGTCGGCGCCCGTGCCTTCTGCGGCGAGTTGGTCGATGAGCGCCTTGTCGTCTTCCTTGACGCCCAGCGAGATCGAGATGAACAAATCGGCATCGCGCATCTGGCGGGCGAAGGCCGCGACATCCACATCGAAGCGGTGCATCACATAAAAGTAGCCATTGGCCGCCAGCCAGCGACAGACGTTGGCATCGACCACGGTTTTCATATTGGCCGGCACCACCGGCAGGCGAAAGCGCCGCCCGCCAAACTCGGTTGACGGGTCGCACTGGCTGCGGCTCTCCACCCGGCATTTGCGCGGCAACAGCAGAATGTTGTCGTAGTCGAAGATGTCCATCACAGTCTCCAGAAGCGGCGCACGTTGGCAGCGCGCACAAAAAACCGGGCGGCAAGAAATTTGCAGCCCGGTGACTCATTCTAGGCCGATGCACACCGCTTCGGCACCCTAGAATTCCGCAATGTCTGCCCTCATCCAACAACTCAATCCCGAGCAGCGCGCCGCTGTCCCCCTGCCTGCTGAAAATGCTCTGATCCTCGCCGGCGCCGGGAGCGGCAAAACGCGGGTGCTCACCACACGCATTGCCTGGCTGATTTCCACCGGGCAAGTCACGCCCGCAGGCATTCTGGCCGTGACCTTCACCAATAAGGCGGCGAAGGAAATGATGGCGCGGTTGTCGGCGCAACTGCCCATCCCGGTGCGGGGTATGTGGATCGGCACTTTTCACGGTCTGTGCAACCGCTTTCTGCGGGCGCACTGGCGCGAGGCTGGGTTGCCGCAGACTTTTCAGATTCTCGACATCCAGGATCAGCTCGCCAGCATCAAACGGCTGCTCAAGGCGCTGAATGTGGACGATGAACGCCACCCGCCCAAGCAGGTGCAATGGTTCATCAACGGCGCCAAAGATCAGGGTCTGCGTCCGGGCGATGTGGAAGCGCGCGATCCGCAAAGTCGACAACTGGCCGAGATCTATCTGGCCTACGAGGCGCAATGCACGCGCGACGGCGTGGCCGATTTTGCCGAGCTGTTGCTGCGTTCCTACGAGATTCTGCGCGACAACGCCGCCATCCGTTCGCATTACCGCCAGCGCTTCCGGCACATCCTGGTGGACGAGTTTCAGGACACCAACCGCCTGCAATACCAGTGGCTCAAACTGCTCGCCGGACCGGAGGACGCGCAGGGCGCTTGCGTGTTTGCCGTGGGCGACGACGATCAGAGCATCTATGCCTTTCGGGGGGCGCATGCTGGCAATATGGACGATTACCAGCGCGAGTTTCGTGTCCGTCACCTGATCAAACTGGAGCGCAATTACCGCTCGCACGGCCACATTCTCGACAGCGCCAACACCCTGATCGCCAACAACGCCCGCCGCCTGGGCAAGAACCTGCGCACCGAAGCAGGGGCGGGCGAGCCGGTACGTGTGTTCGAGGCGCCGAGCGACTATGCCGAAGCCCAGTGGCTGATCGAGGAAATCCGGCAATTGCTGCGCGAGGGGCTCGTGCATAGCGAGATCGCCGTGCTGTATCGCGCCAACGCGCTGTCGCGGGTCATCGAAGGGGCGCTGTTCAATGCCGGGTTGCCTTACCGCGTGTATGGCGGTCTGCGGTTTTTCGAGCGAGCGGAGGTCAAGCATGCGCTGGCCTACCTGCGCCTGCTCGACAACCCGCAGGACGACACCGCCTTCCTGCGCGTGGTCAACTTCCCCGCGCGCGGCATCGGCGCGCGCACTCTGGAGCAGTTGCAAGACGCCGCCCGTCTGCGCGCCACGCCGCTGAGCGAAGCCGTGGACGCCCTCGGAGGGCGTGGTGCAGCCAGCCTGCAGGCCTTTCTCGATCTGGTCGCGCAGATGCGCTTTCAGACCGCCGCGATGAGCCTGCCCGAACTGGTGCGCCATGTGCTCGAAGCCAGCGGCCTCAACGCCCACTACCGCGAGGAACGCGAGGGTCAGGAGCGGCTGGAAAACTTGGAGGAACTGGTCAACGCCGCTGCCGCCTTCGTCACCCAGGAAGGCTTTGGCCTACAGGCGACGGCGCAGCAGCGTCAGGCGCTTGGAGCCGCGCCCGACAGCTTCGCCGCCACAGACGGCATCGATCCCGCCACCGGCGAAACCCTCTCGCCGCTGACCGCCTTTCTCACCCACGCCGCGCTCGAAGCCGGTGACAACCAGGCGCAGAACGGACAGGACGCCATTCAGATGATGACCGTCCACGCCGCCAAGGGACTGGAGTTCGACGCCGTGTTCATTACCGGGCTGGAAGAAGGCTTGTTCCCGCACGAAAACGCGCTGAGCGAAACCGATGGCGTGGAAGAAGAGCGTCGGCTGATGTATGTGGCCATCACCCGCGCGCGCAAGCGTCTCTACCTCAGTCTGGCCCAGACCCGCATGCTCCACGGCCAGACGCGCTACAACCTGCGCAGCCGGTTCTTCGACGAACTGCCGGCCGAATCGCTCAAGTGGCTCAGTGCCAAACAGCCGGGGTTCGGCGGCGGTTTCGGTACCGATCAGCACAGCAGTTGGAGTTACACCCCGAAAGTGTCGGTGCCGTCGTTCACGCCAGCGACTTCCAACGCCGGATCACCCTCAAGCACTGGGTTTTCTCCGGCAGGCGTGAGGGGAGCAAGTTCGTCAGGAGCACGCCCGCACGGCCTGCGCATCGGTCAGGCCGTGTTTCACAACAAATTCGGTGAGGGCGTCGTGCTCAGCTTGGAAGGCAACGGCGAAGACGCCAGAGCCCAAGTCAAGTTCAACCGGCACGGCGCAAAGTGGCTCGCGCTGAACATCGCCAAACTCACGCCAGTGAATTAGGGGCAGTCTGCACAACTGCTTGCATGAGGCGGCTGAACCAGCCGCCTCATGCAAGGTTTTCGACCGCTAAGCGCTGACATGCCCTGTTTTCGGCCTGGAAAATAAAAAGGCCTCACAGCGTAAGCTGCAAGGCCTTGATTTTCTTCTGTATTCTGTGGCTCCTCGACCTGGGCTCGAACCAGGGACCTACGGATTAACAGTCCGGCGCTCTACCGACTGAGCTATCGAGGAACAGCAAAGCAAAAGACTATACCGCGCAATCAATCTGACGTCAATAGATTTCGCAGTGATGCGCGAAGACGCTCAGTCGAACACTGGCGTTTCCACCCCGAGAACCTTGTGCAGTTTCGGGCTAGTGGTGGTGTATTGCAGGTGGATTTTTTTCTCCGGGAAGATGAAGGGCGCTGCGCCGAATGCGGCGAGGGCGGCTTCATGGAAACCGGAGAGGATGAGTTTCTTTTTGCCGGGATAGGTGTTGATATCTCCCACCGCAAAAATACCGGGGATGCTGGTCTGGAATTTTTCGGTGTCGACGACGAGTTGCTTGCGCTCGATTTCCAGCCCCCATTCCGCGATGGGGCCTAGTTTGGGAGACAGGCCGAAAAAGACCAGCAACATATCGAGCGGCAGGCGGCGAGTGATGCCGTCGTTGCCTGTGACCTTGATCATGTGAAGCTGACCCTCAGCGTTTTCTTCGTAGCCGCTGACCTGGCCGACGAGGAATTGCATCTCGTGCTGTTCGCAAAGGGCGTGCATTTGCGCGACGGATGCGGGGGCGGCGCGAAAGCCGTCGCGACGATGAATGAGTGTGACGCTTTCCGGCTTGTTCTCGCTGGACTGAACGAAGTGCAGCGCCCAGTCGAGTGCCGAGTCGCCGCCGCCCACGATGACCAGGTTTTTGTTGGCGAACTGCGCCGGATTGCGAACCCGGTAGAACAACTGGCTGCCTTCGAATTTATCGAGTCCGTCTACCTTGAGGGTCCGGGGCTGGAAAGAGCCCACCCCGGCGGCGATGAACACGGTTTTGGTAAGCAGCCGGGTGGATTTGGTGGTTTCCACGAGGAAGCGGCCATCGGCCTGGCGTTCCAGCACAGTGACTTCCTGCCCGAGGTGGAGGGTGGCGCCGAAGGGTTCGATCTGCTTGAGCAGGTTGTCGGTCAGCTCCTGCCCGGTACATACCGGCACGGCGGGAATGTCGTAAATCGGTTTGTCGGGGTAGAGCTCGACACATTGCCCGCCCGGGTGAGCCAGGGTGTCGATGACGTGGGCCTTGATCTCCAGCAAGCCGAGCTCGAACACCTGGAACAGGCCGACCGGGCCAGCGCCGATGATGACGGCGTCCGTTTCAATGATGTCGGCCGCGACTGAAACGGGAGAGGCGTTGGATAGGTCCATGCGAGAGGGGCTTGAGAAATAGATCAAGGCGGCAACACGGCCGCCGATGGAGTTAGAACGTGTGCGGTGAGCAGATCAGCGCTGCAGGAATTGCAGTTTGTCGGGCTTGTCTTTCCACTCGTCCGCGTCATCGGGTGCGGCTTTGCGTTTGGTGATGCTGGGCCACTGGCGAGACAACTCGGCGTTGAGCTTGATGAAGGCTTGCTGATCGCCCGGCACGTCTTCTTCGGCGTAGATGGCATTGGCCGGACACTCGGGCACGCACACGGCGCAGTCAATGCATTCGTCGGGGTCGATGGCGAGGAAGTTGGGGCCTTCACGGAAGCAGTCCACCGGGCAGACGTCAACGCAGTCGGTGTATTTGCAGCGGATGCAGTTTTCAGTAACGACGAAAGTCATTTGCGGAACCGGATGTATCAAAGGGTCAAAATTTTAACTGGCGTGGCCAGGTCGGCTCTGCATCAGATCAAAACCCGGCTATCGCAGGGGTGAGGCCATGAAAAAACCACCGCGCCCGGCAGGCAGGCAACGGTGGTCGAGTGGTGGCAACGCGCTCAGGTTTTGCGCGAAGTCGCTGCGACCAGCGGCGCGGCCGGCGCACTGCGCGTGCGTTGGCCCATGCGCTGCCACAACTCGAAGCCGATCATGCCAGCGACCATGCTGCTGAAAAACAGCCATTCCTGCCAGGTCGAGGCGGCCAACGATGCGAGCGAGGGCCCCGGGCACAGGCCGGTCATGCCCCAGCCGATGCCGAAAATGGCACTGCCCAGAATGAGCTTTCCGGTGATGCCCCGGGTCGATGGAAAGGCGATTTTTTCGCCGACGAGCGATCGGGCGCGTCGTTGCGCCAGTTGCATGGGCACCAGTGCGACGACCACCGCAGTGACCATGACGAGAATCAGGCTCGGGTCCCAAGGCCCGGCGATGTCGAGAAAGGCAATGACCTTGGCGGGATCGGTCATGCCCGAAACGAGAAGGCCGATACCGAACACGATGCCGCTGAGAAAGGCGAGGGTTTTCATGGCTCAGGCCCCTCCGAGGATGTGGCGCATGACGAACGTGGTCGCCATGCCCATGCCGATGAAGGTGCCCACTGCCGCCATCGAGCGCGGCGAAAACCGGGACAGCCCGCAGACGCCATGGCCGCTGGCACAGCCCGAGCCCAGCCGGGTGCCGAAGCCCACAATCAATCCGCCGATCGCAATCACCGGCCACGACTCGCCGTAATGTGCGCCGGGCACCGGGCGGAACATCACCCAGATGAACGAAGCAGCGATCAGTCCGCCGAGAAACCACAGCCGCCATGGCGTGGGGCGTTTGGCCTGCAGGGCTTCGTTGATGGCGCCGCCGAAAATGCCGCTGATCCCGGCGATCTTGCCGCCGCCCAGCGCCATGGCGCCCGCTGCCGCGCCAATCAGCGCCCCGCCGAGAATGGCGGTGCCGGGCGTGAAATGCGCCCAATCGATGTTGAACATTTGTCTCTCCTTCGTGACATGGGCATGTTTGTCTCTGGTTTTATTGACGCCAGCCAGTATTCTGGTCAGGCCGTTTGCCGTACCGCGCCGACATGCAAGCGTCGCGGCACCAACTCATTTGCCAGGCGGTTCGTTGCCGCCGTGGCAGTAAATCTGATAGAGGGTCATCAGCACCGCGCTGGCTGCCGGGCTGGCCAGGCTGTAATACACCCGCTTGCCCTCGCGACGGGTTTTCACCAGGCCTTGCGCACGCAGCACGGTGAGCTGCTGCGAGAGCGTGGGCTGGCTGACGTCGCAGGCCACCTCCAGGTCGCTGACGCAGATCTCCCCGCGGTTGATCTGACACAAAATAAGCAAACGGTCAGGATTGCCCAGGGTTTTCAACAAGGCGCCCGCCTGTTCCGAGTTGCGCCGCATGAGCTCGACGCTGGGAATCTCAAAATCTTGCGTGCTTGACATTGACATGGCTCACTTAATCAGGTAACTCCTAATGGAAAAACAATATATGCTTTTCTATAGTGTTTCTGCAACGCATTCCGCCTAGGAGATACCCGTATGAGTACGCAGACCCCCACCGTTCAGAGCTGGTTTCACGCGCCCACCTTTACGGCGACCCATTGCATCATCGACCCCGAAACTCGCCATTGCGCAATTCTCGACAGCGTGCTCGACTTCGACTACGCCTCGGGTCGCACCAAAACCGACTTCGCCGACCAGATCGCCGCCTACGTGCGCGAGCAGGGGCTCACGGTGGACTGGCTGCTGGAAAGTCATGCCCATGCCGACCATCTCTCCGCCGCGCCGTATCTCAAAAAGCTGTTCGGCGGCCAGATTGCGATTGGCGAACACATTCAGGACGTGCAGAAAGTGTTCAGCCAGGTGTTCAACGACAGCACCATGCCCACCGACGGTTCGCCCTTCGATCATCTGTTCAAGGACGGTGAGACCTTTGCCATTGGCAAGCTGCAAGCCCGGGTGATGCATACCCCCGGCCACACGCCCGCCTGCGTCACTTATCTCGTGGGCGACAGCGCCTTTGTCGGCGATACTCTGTTCATGCCTGACTACGGCACGGCGCGCTGCGACTTTCCGGGCGGCGACGCGCATGTGCTTTACCAATCGGTGCACAAGCTCTACAGCCTGCCGCCGCAGACCAAGCTCTACCTTTGCCACGACTACATGCCCGGCGGACGCGACCCCATCTGGCAGACCACGGTGCAGGCCGAGCGTGAGGGCAATGTCCAGCTCAATGCGCAGACCACCGAGGAGGAGTTCGTCGCTTTCCGCAAAAAGCGCGACGCCACGCTGAACATGCCCGCGCTCATCCTGCCCTCGGTGCAGGTCAATGTGCGCGCCGGTGAAATGCCCAAACCCGAAGCCAACGGGGTCAGCTATCTCAAGCTGCCGGTGAACGCGCTGTAAACCATGTCGGAGCGGGTCCGGGCTGGTTAGACTGCTGGGCTTTTGCCTGTCTTCTGATCCGCCATGACCGCTGCCGATACCGCTTCCCAGAATCCGTATGCCAACCCGCAGGCCGCCGCTCGGCGGGTGCTGCAGGCGCTCAGCGCCGAGCTGCAGCTTCCTGCGCAGCAGATTCAGTCGGCCATCGAACTGATGGATAGCGGGGCCACGGTGCCCTTCATTGCCCGCTATCGCAAAGAGGTGACGGGCGGTATGAGCGACGACCACCTGCGCACGCTAGAAGAGCGCCTGCTCTATCTGCGCGAACTCGAAGACCGCCGCGCCGTGGTGCTGCAGTCCATCGCCGAGCAAGGCAAGCTCACGCCCGAACTGCAGGCCGCCATCAGCGCGACTGGGCAAAAGCAGGAACTCGAAGACCTTTACCTGCCCTACAAGCCGCGCCGCGTCACTCGGGCGCAAAAGGCCCGCGAGGCCGGGCTGGAGCCGCTGGCCGATCTGCTCTGGCTGCAGCCGCAGACCGATCCGCTGCAGGCGGCGGCGGGTTTCGTCCGCCCGCAGGACAGCACCGAGGCGGCAGATACCTCCACCCCGCAGGCCTGCCTCGACGGCGCCCGCGACATTCTGAGTGAACGCTGGGCCGAAGCCCCGGCGGTGGTCGCCCCGATGCGTGAATGGCTGTGGCAGACCGGCCACCTGATCAGCCAGTTGCGCGCCGGAAAAGAGCAAGAAGGCGCCAAATTCCGCGACTATTTCGACTACGCCGAGCCGCTGGACAAAGTGCCTTCGCACCGCGCCCTGGCCGTGTTGCGCGGGCGGGCGCAAGAGGTGCTCGATGCCCGCATCGACCTGCCGCCCATGCCCGAAGGCACGGCCGCACCGACGCTGGCTGCCCTGGCCGAGGGACGTCTGGCCGTGCTGCTGGGCTGGAGCCATCAGGGCCGCGCCGCAGACGACTGGTTGCGCCGCGCGATACAGTGGACCTGGAAGGTCAAACTCTCCCTCACGCTGGAGCGCGAGTTGCTGTCGCGCCTGCGCGAAAAATCCGAGGCGGTCGCCATCGATGTATTCGGTGCCAATTTGCGCGACCTGCTGCTGGCCGCCCCTGCCGGGCCGAAGGTGGTCATGGGACTCGACCCTGGCATTCGTACCGGGGTGAAAGTCGCCGTGGTCGACGCTACCGGCAAACTGCTCGATACCGCCACGGTTTACCCCTTCGAACCGCGGCGCGACGTGCAAGGTGCACTCGCCACTCTGGCGGCGCTGGTGCAACGCCACGGCGTGCAACTCATCTCCATTGGCAACGGCACCGCCAGCCGCGAAACCGATCTGCTCGCCGCCGAACTGCTGCGCAACGCCAACCAGCCTGGCTTGACCAAGCTCACCGTGAGCGAGGCCGGCGCCTCGGTGTATTCGGCCAGCAGTCTGGCCAGCCGCGAGTTTCCCGATCTGGACGTGAGCCTGCGCGGCGCGGTGTCCATCGCCCGCCGGGTGCAAGACCCGCTGGCCGAACTGGTGAAGATCGACCCCAAGAGCATCGGCGTCGGCCAGTATCAACATGACGTGAACCAGACCGCGCTGTCGCGCAAGCTCGACGCCATCGTCGAAGACTGCGTGAACGCCGTCGGCGTCGACCTGAACACCGCCTCGGCGCCGCTGCTGGCCCGCGTGGCCGGCCTGAGCGCGCGCATTGCCGAGCAAATCGTGCTGCACCGCGACCAGACCGGCGCTTTCGCCAACCGCGAGGCACTCAAGACGGTGCGCGGCCTGGGCGACAAAACCTTCGAGCAGGCCGCGGGCTTTCTGCGCATCAATGGCGGCGACAACCCGCTGGACCGCACTGGCGTGCATCCTGAGAGCTATCCGCTGGTGGAAAAGGTGCTGGCTGCGGCAGGCCAGCCGATCAGCCTGTTGATGGGCAATCGGGATGCGCTGCAGCGCCTGCGTCCCGAGCAGTTCGTGGACGACCGCTTCGGCGCGTTCACCGTGCGCGATGTGTTGGCCGAGCTGGAAAAACCCGGCCGCGATCCGCGCCCCGAATTCCGCACGGCCAAGCTGCTCGATGGCGTGCACGATATCAAGCAACTCGAAGCAGGCATGCAGCTCGAAGGCACGGTTACCAATGTCACCGCGTTTGGCGCGTTCGTCGATCTGGGCGTGCATCAGGACGGGCTGGTGCATGTCTCGCAAATGGCGCAGCGCTTCGTGAACGACGCCCGCGAGGTGGTCAAGACGGGCGACATCGTCAAGGTGCGTGTGGTTGAGGTGGATGTAGCGCGCAAGCGCATCGCGCTGTCGATGCGCCCGGTCGACCCCGCGCGCGATGCGGCGAGGGATGCGGCGCGTCCGCAGAGCGGGCAGGGCCAGTCCCGCCCGCGTGAACGCCAAGAGAGTGGCCGCACGGGCAGCCACCGCACTGGCGCCGCACCGTCCCCGCAGAACACCGCCATGGCGGCCGCCTTCGCCAAACTCAAGCGCTGAGGATGCGCCTGTTTGCCGTGTCAGATCAACTGCCTTGACACCGTCGCGCTTGAAAATATCCTCCTGACGCCGTATCTACAGGGCAGTTCAAGACGGAGGATTCCATGCGGATCGAAAAACTCACCACCCAGTTTCAGGAGGCATTGGCCGAGGCGCAATCGCTTGCGGTCAATCACGGCAACGCCTATATCGAGCCGGTGCATTTGCTGCACGCTTTGCTCGGCCAGGACGGCCCCAAAGCGCTGCTCGCACGCGCCGGGGTGAATGTGCCGGGGTTGACGGCAGCCACCGCGCAGGCCATCGATCGTCTGCCCGAGGTCGAAGGCACCGATGGCAATGTGCAAGTCAGCCGCGAGCTCAATGGCCTGCTCAACCTCACCGAGAAAGAAGCCACCAAGCGCAACGATCAGTTCGTCGCCAGCGAGTTGTTTTTGCTTGCTGTGGCCGACGACAAGGGTGAGGCCGGGCGCATCGCGCGTGAAAACGGCCTCTCCCGCAAGTCGCTGGAGTCGGCCATCGAGGCGGTGCGCGGCGGGCAGAACGTCAACAGCGCCGAGGCCGAAGGTGCGCGCGAATCGCTGAAAAAATACACCATCGACCTCACCGAGCGCGCGCGCCAGGGCAAGCTCGATCCGGTGATCGGCCGAGACGACGAAATTCGCCGTGCCATCCAGGTGCTGCAGCGCCGCACCAAAAACAACCCGGTGCTGATCGGCGAGCCGGGCGTGGGCAAGACGGCCATTGTCGAAGGGCTGGCGCAGCGCATCGTCAACGACGAGGTGCCCGACAGCCTACGCGGCAAACGCCTGTTGGTGCTCGATATCGCCTTGCTGTTGGCCGGGGCCAAGTTTCGCGGCGAGTTCGAGGAGCGGCTGAAAAACGTGCTCAAGGAGTTGTCGCAAGACGCCGGGCAGACCATCGTGTTCATCGACGAGATTCACACCATGGTCGGTGCGGGCAAGGGCGAAGGCGCGATGGATGCGGGCAATATGCTCAAACCGGCGCTGGCGCGCGGCGAACTGCATTGCATCGGCGCGACCACGCTCGACGAATACCGCAAATACATCGAGAAGGACGCCGCGCTGGAGCGCCGCTTTCAGAAGGTGATGGTCGATGAGCCCAGCGTGGAAGACACCATCGCCATCCTGCGCGGCCTGCAGGAGAAGTACGAGGTGCACCACGGGGTAGAAATCACCGACCCGGCCATCGTCGCCGCGGCGGAGTTGAGCCACCGCTACATCACCGACCGCTTTCTGCCCGACAAGGCCATCGACCTGATCGACGAGGCCGCGGCCAAGATCAAGATCGAGATCGACTCCAAGCCGGAGGCGATGGACAAGCTCGATCGCCGGCGCATCCAGCTCAAGATCGAGCGCGAGGCGGTGAAGCGCGAGAAGGATGAAGCCTCCCAAAAACGCCTGGCGCTGATCGAGGAAGAACTCGCCAAGCTCGACCGCGAATACGCCGACCTCGACGAAATCTGGAAGGCCGAAAAGGCCGCGGTGCAGGGTTCCGCTGCGATCAAGGAAGAGATCGACAAGATCCGTTTCGAGATCGAGGAACTCAAGCGCAAGGGCGATTTCAACAAGGTGGCCGAGCTGCAATACGGCCGCCTGCCGGAGCTGGAGCGCAAGCTGCATGAGGCGCAGGCCAAGGAAACCGCGGACGGCGACCAGCCGCAGGCGCGGCGCCTGCTGCGCACCCAGGTGGGCGCGGAGGAAATCGCCGAGGTCGTGTCACGCGCGACCGGCATTCCGGTGTCCAAGCTGGTGCAGGGCGAGCGCGACAAGCTGGTCCATATGGAAGAGCGCCTGCACCGCCGCGTGGTGGGGCAGGACGAGGCGATTCGCGCGGTGTCCGACGCCATTCGCCGCTCGCGCGCCGGTCTGTCCGATCCGCGCAGGCCCTATGGTTCTTTCCTCTTCCTCGGCCCGACGGGCGTGGGCAAGACCGAACTGACCAAGGGACTGGCCGAGTTCCTGTTCGACACCGACGAGCACATCGTGCGCCTCGACATGAGCGAGTTCATGGAGAAGCATTCGGTTGCCCGTCTCATCGGTGCGCCGCCGGGTTATGTGGGCTATGACGAAGGCGGTTACCTCACCGAAGCCGTGCGCCGCAAGCCCTACAGCGTGGTGCTGTTCGACGAGGTAGAGAAAGCGCATCCGGACGTGTTCAACGTGCTGCTGCAGGTGCTCGACGACGGGCGGCTCACCGACGGTCAGGGCCGCACCGTCGACTTCAAGAACACGGTGATCGTGATGACCAGCAATCTGGGCTCGCATCAGATCATGGCGATGAGCGGCCAACCGCAGCAGGCCATCCGCGATGCGGTGTGGGAGGAGGTGAAGGCGCATTTCCGTCCGGAGTTTCTCAACCGCATCGACGAGGTGGTGGTGTTCCACGCTCTGGGTGAGAAAGAGATCGCGGATATCGCCCGCATCCAGTTGCGCGGTCTGGAAGGGCGACTGGCGCAGCTCGATATGCGGCTGGATGTCAGCAGCGAAGCACTGGCCGAGATTGCCCGAGAAGGCTTCGATCCGGTGTTTGGCGCGCGGCCGCTCAAGCGGGCCATTCAGCAGCGCATCGAGAACCCGCTGGCCAAGCTGATTCTCGAAGGCCGCTTCGGTCCGAAGGACGTGATTCCGGTCAACCTCAAAAACGGCCAGATCGTGTTCGAACGTGGCTGAACACCGGCCAGAGTGACCGGCTGAAGGGCGGAGCGTTCAGCTTTTCAGCCACTTGAGGAAGTCGGCATAGGCCTTCGGGCTGCCGACTTCCCATCCGGTGAGGCCCAGGGCTTTGTTGGCCCGATCCGAAGCGGCGCCGAGCAAATCGGCGCGCACTTTGGCCACCGAGTCCTCCGGCACGCTTGGGGCGGCCAGCACTGCCCACATGGGCATGGGCTGATGCTGCAACAACACGCCGCCCTCGGCCAGCCACTGCTTAGAAACCACGGGGGTCACCACCCCGATGGCCGCAACATGCATGTCGCGCATCAGACCTGTGACCGCATTCTGCGTTTTGACGTGGACAACTTTGGGCAGCTGCTTGGCATGCCCCAGCCACAGCTTTTGCGCAATCATGTCCACCAGGCTGCCCTTTTGCGGCGCAAGCAACACCGCCGACGGCGAATTCCACACCGCGTCGGGTGAGATACAGGTCTCCGGCACAGCGGTGCTGAGCCCGAGCACGCTCAGACTGCCGCCGCCAACGAGAATTTTCCCGGCCTGATTGGGACATTGCCGGGCGATCAGATCGGTGCCGAAGTGCATCGTGTCTTTGCCCACGGCAACCAGCTGCCAGCCCTTGGCCAGCAGGGCGGCGGTCAGGTTGGGCGGTTTGACAAAGGCAAAGCTGTAGCGGCTCGCGTCGGAACTCGCCTCCGCGGTCTTGAGGTTGAAGTTCGGCAACCACAATACCTTGCGGTTGACCGCGTTGCTGACGACATCGCTGAGTGTCTGCCCGATGACATTCAGGGCTTGTTGGTTCTCAGCGGCCAGTCCAAACTGAAAGCCCATGAGCAAGGGCGCTGCGGATGCGACCGCAGGCGTCGGCGCGGCCTCGGCCTGGCGGGCCGCCAGGCCACCGCAGAACAAGCTGACCAGCAGCATGCCCACGGCGGCAAATGAGAGGATGGGGCGCGTTTGCCCTGGCTCTGTGTGCAGATGGGAAGAGAACATGATGTGGTGGGGCCCCGTGGACAGTCAGGCGACTTGTGAGCGTTGAATTGCACCGGGAAGTGGCGCAACGGGTCGGCTTCGATGTCAGTGCGCTGCTGTAATACATTGAATGAGACGCCTCACTTTACAGTTGGGCTGAGTTTGGCCGATCAGGAGTTTCCCTGGGGCTGACAGAATGTGAAGTCTGTGCATGCATGTGTTTGCGCCGAACTCGCACGATGTCGGCAGACTCCACCACAGCACAGAAACAAAGATCGGGAGCCTGGGGGAATGGTTGCTTTCAAATGGATGTTGATGAGCGCGCTGGTTCTGGCGTTCTCAGGTTGTGCCCAGCAGCCGCATGAACAGAAATGGGCGATGGACTACATCGGTCCGAAAATCATGCAGCCGCTGCAATTCACCGATATGGCTTCGAGCAGCGGCAAGCTGGAGTCGTCCAAGGACTTTCTCGGCAAGGTGGTGGTGCTGTATTTCGGCTACACCCACTGCCCGGACGTCTGCCCGACCACCATGGCGCACCTCGCCCGCGCCGAGCAGTTGCTCGGGCCGCAGGGTAAGGACGTGCAGGTGATCTTCGTCACGGTCGATCCCAAGCGCGATACGCCCAAGGTGCTCGATGCCTATGTGCACGCCTTCATGTCCAGCGCCATCGGTCTGAGCGGCACCGTGGCGCAGACCAAAACGCTGGCGGGTCGCTATCACGTCAGCTATTCCTACGGCAAACCTGATGCGCATGGCAACTATGTGGTCAACCACAGTGCGGCGATCTATGTGTTCGGCCCCCACGGCAATGGCCGCTTGATCGGCACCGAACTCACGCCGTCCGAAGGCATCGCCCACGACGTGCACCAGCTTCTTGCCGACGCCCACAAAAGCTGGTGGCAAAAGCTGGTTTGACGGCGCTGATCTGACGGCGATTAAGCGCTGCCGCCGCGTGCGAAGCCCTTGACCTGCAAGGGACGATGCGTGTCATTGACCACCATCACACGTTGTCCCGGCGGCAGGGCGGTCAGGGGCAATGCGTGATGATCGAGCGGGGCGATATGCAGCACATTGATCGCCATCAGCGGCGCTTGAGGCGCGCTGGCCGCGTGAACCGTGAGTGCCGCGGTGGCCAGGGTGGTCAGCCCACCGGCCAGCAGGGCTTTGAGAAGGGCGCGCTTGGACATGGCACACTCCAGATGCAGTCAGAGCGCTTTGGAGTGGTTGGGTGACGTTTGGTTGCGTCTTGCCCGGTAAAGAGTTGTGACGCGAGTTGTGACGCTCAGCCGAGCCCCGACGCGGCACAATGCGAGCCTGTTTGAAAACGAACGTTTTTTGCGAAATTCACCATGACGTTGCCTCCCATCTTGTCTCAATCTCGATTCCTGTCGCGCCGCCTCGTTTTGCTGGGAGCGCTGGCCTTGCCGCTGGCGGGCTGCGGGCACCACAACAACCAGACCTGGCAGCTCAGCAACATCACCGGCGTGATGCCCAATCTCGAATTCAATCTCACCAACGATCTGGGGCAGAAGGTCACGGCGGAGAACTACAAGGGCAAGGTTGTTTTGCTCTACTTCGGCTACACCCATTGCCCGGATGTTTGTCCGACCACCATGCAGCTCATGTCGAATGTGGTGCAGCAGCTTGGCCCGGAGGGCAAGGATGTCCGTATCCTGTTCGTCAGCGTGGACCCCAAGCGCGACTCCAACACCATACTCAAGGCGTACACCGCGGCATTCAGCCCCAACGCCGTCGGCCTGACCGGCACCATCAAACAGATCGATGATTTGACTCGGCGCTATCGCGTGGCCTTCAGCTATGGCAAGCCCGATGCGCAGGGGAACTATGTGGTGGATCACAGCGCGGGGGTTTACATTTTTGGTCGCAGTGGACGCATTCATCTGCTGGGTTCTGACACCAATCCTCCCGCCGCGTTTGTGCACGACCTCAAGCAACTGATCGCCGACGAGGGCTGACGCAACCGTGCGTTAATGCCAGGAATGAAAAAGGCCCGGAATTCCAGGCCTTTTCCATGGGCGACAACCGCGCTATTTCGCTGCCCCACTCGCCGATGGCTCAGCCTGCAGCGAGCGCATCACCGCAGCGGCGGGGTCTTCCTCCTCAGCGGCTGGTGCACTGCCACCTTCGGCCGGGGCAGCCTCTGATGCACCAAAGCTCGGTGGGGCGATGGACTCATAGCTGTTGTCATCAGACGGCCCAATGATCTGCACCTTGTTGATATCGACTGCAGCATGATGGTCCAGGCCGCTGGTGACCAGACCCGGGAAGACAATGATCAGGCCAACCATGATGATCTGGATCAGCACGAAGGGCACCGCACCCCAGTAGATCTGTCCGGTGGTCACGCGGGCGATGCGCTTGCCGGTCTCCTTGTCGGTGTAGTCGTCCTTGGCCGCGACGCTGCGCAGGTAGAACAGCGCAAACCCGAAGGGCGGGTGCATGAACGAGGTCTGCATATTCACCGCCAGCAGCACGCCGAACCAAATCAGGTCGATACCCAGCTTCTCCGCGACAGGGCCAAGCAGCGGAATGATGATGAACGACAGCTCGAAAAAGTCGAGGAAGAAGGCCAGTACGAACACCAGAATGTTCACGACGATGAGGAAGCCCAGCACACCGCCCGGCAGACTGGTGAGCAGATGCTCCACCCAGACGCGGCCATCGAGTCCCTGGAACACCAGGTTGAACACCGTGGAGCCGATGAGGATGAACAACACGAAGGTGGAGAGCTTGGTCGTGGTGTTGAGCGCCTGCTTGAGCAGATCGATATTGAGCCGCTTGCGACTAAACGCCATGATCAGCGCGCCCACGGCGCCCATCGCGCCGCCTTCGGTGGGCGTGGCCACGCCCAGGAAAATGGTGCCCAACACGAGGAAGATCAGCGTGAGCGGCGGCACCAGAGCAAAGGTCACGCGTTCGGCCATCTGCGACAACAGATTGAGTCGGAAGGCTCGGTTGAGCAGCGACAGCACCAGCGAAAGAATCACGCCGAAGGTCATGGCCACGACGATGGTTTCATCCGTCGCAGCAATCACTTCGTGCCCCGCGCGCCAGCTCAGCAGCGCGCTGTAGTTGCGGGCCAGCACGATGCTGGAAATCAACACCACACCGAACAGAATGCCCAGCGAACGCAGGCCGCTATCGCCGTTGGGCTCGCGAATGGTGCGGGCCTCGGGTGGCAGCGCCGGCGCCCATTGCGGCTTAATCAAGGTCACGCCCACGACGTAAGCGAGGTATAAACCCGTGAGCGCGAATCCGGGGATGAACGCACCCTTGTACATATCGCCCACGCTGCGGCCGAGCTGATCGGCCATGACGATGAGCACCAGCGACGGCGGGATGATCTGCGCCAGCGTGCCCGAAGCGGCGATCACCCCCGAGGCCAGACGGCGGTCATAGCCGTAGCGCAGCATGATGGGCAGCGAGATCAGGCCCATCGAAATCACCGAAGCCGCCACCACGCCCGTGGTTGCCGCCAGCAGCGCACCGACAAAAATCACCGCGATCGCCAGACCGCCGCGAATCGGGCCGAACAACTGGCCGATGGTTTCCAGCAGGTCTTCGGCCATGCCGCTGCGCTCGAGCAGCAGGCCCATGAAGGTGAAGAAGGGAATGGCCAGCAGGGTGTCGTTCTGCATGATGCCGATGATGCGCAGCGGAATGGCTTCGAGCAGCGCCTGCGGCATCAGCCCGAGTTCCACGCCGATAAAACCGAACAGCAGGCCGCAGGCTGCCAGGCTGAACGCCACCGGAAAGCCGACCAGCAAAAACAGCACCAGCGCCGCGAACATGATGGGCGCGATATTTGCAATGAGAAAGGCAGTCATTTATTGGGCCTCTTTCGTCTTTTGCGCCAGAACGAATTCAGCCAGTTCTTCTTCTGCCGTTTTTTCGTTTTTCTTCACGAGCGGGTCGTCGATCAGCCCGCGCAAAAATGCCACGCGCTTGATCAGCTCGGACACGCCCTGCAGCCCGAGCAGCGAGAAGCCAATGGGCACGAGGATGTAAACCGGCCAGCGGATCAGCCCGCCGGCATTGCTCGACATCTCGCCCGAGGCGATGGCGTTGATCACCGTGGGCAGCGACAGCCGCACGGTTTCAACCACGAAGGGAAACAGAAAGAACACGATGCCGATGATGTCGATCCAGTTGCGCCCGCGCGGCGAGAGCTTGCTGGAGAGCACGTCGATGCGCACATGCTCGTTGTGCAAAAACGTATAGCCGGCCGCCAGGAGAAACACCGCGGCGAACAGATACCACTGAATTTCCAGAAAGGCATTCGAGCTGTAGTCGAAGACTTTGCGTACGACCGCATTGAGTGCGCTGATGATGGCCGAAGCAAGAATGAGCCAGAGGGCAAAGCGGCCCACGCGCTCATTGAGCCAGTCAATCCCGCGGGATAGGGCAAGTAAGGCGTTCAAGACATCTCCCGATTGTTTTGTGAACGAGTCGTTGACGGCTGTTTGTTCAGAGAAGTGTCATGGCAAGGCTTTATCGCATGACAGAGATGAAACAGTCCGCGCCAGAAGTATAAAGATGTAACAGACGCGAACTGAAATTTCCGGGCTCGGGTTTGCCCGCAGGGGAGGGGGTGAAGCAGTCTTGCGCGCGGCGGCGGTAATCGCCGCGGCGTGCAAAGAGGGATAAGAGGCGGCGGCGCTCAGGCGCGCACGTCAATGCCCGGAGTGCCCGCTTTCAATAGGCCGATGACGGCGGCTTGGGCAAAGCCTTCGTCGCGGAAGACGCGCAGCACCTCGTCAACCTGCTCCGGCGCGCAGCTCACGAGCAGGCCGCCGGAGGTCTGCGGATCGGTGAGCAGCGTTTGAGCCAGCGGCGGCAGATCGGCGGCAAGCGCGACTTCGCCGCCATAACTGGCCCAGTTGCGGCGCGATGCGCCTGTGATGTGGCCGGCGCTCGCCAGCTCCGCCACGCCTTCGATGAGGGGCACATCGGCGAAGCGCACGTCCGCCCGCAGTCCCGAGCCGCGGCAGACTTCCAGCAGATGGCCGAGCAGGCCGAAACCGGTGACGTCGGTCAGGGCATGCACGCCGGGCAGCAGGGCCAATTGCTTGCCGGGGGTGTTGAGCTGCGTGGTGTTGGCAATCATGCGCGCGTAGCCCGCGGCATCGAGCGCTTCGCTTTTGAGCGCAGCCGACTGAATGCCTACGCCCAGCGGTTTGCCCAGCACGATCACGTCGCCGGGTCGGGCGCTGTCGTTGCGGCGGATGTGGCTGGGGTGCGCCAGACCCATGACCACCAGTCCGTAAATGGCCTCGACCGAATCGATGCTGTGCCCCCCCGCAATGGGAATGCCGGCCTGCGCGCAAACGGTTTCGCCGCCCCGCAAAATGTCCCCCACGATATCCAGCGGCACCACGCCGATGGGCATGCCCACGAGCGCCAGCGCCATGATGGGCGTTCCGCCCATGGCGTAGATGTCGGAAATGGCGTTGGTCGCGGCGATCCGTCCGAAGTCGAAGGGATCGTCCACGATGGGCATGAAGAAATCGGTCGTGGCAATCAGCGCCTGTTCGGGGTTGAGCAGATACACCGCCGCATCATCCGCAGACTCGTTGCCGACCAGCAGGGCCTCAGGCCTGGGCAGTAGCGGCGCGTGCTTTTTCAGGATTTCGGACAGGACGCCCGGCGCAATCTTGCAGCCACAACCGCCGCCATGCGACAGCGAGGTGAGGCGGGGGGCGGCGGTTGCGGCAGGGGTGTTGGGAGCTGAGTTCATGGGAATGGGGTCTGTGGATCAGCCAGCAGAAGAAACAAAAGAATCGTCCTGCCAGTTCTGGCAGAACTGCAAAAAGCGTTGCAGCGGCTGGGAGAAGGTCTTTTTCTGGTGATGCACGATGTAGAGCGTGCGGTGCATGGGCGGCAGCGGGCTGCGCACGGTGACGAGGTGGCCGTGATCCAGCGCATCGCGCACCAGTCGGCGGGGAATACAGGTCAGCCCCAGGCCGGCGATGGCCGCGCCGCGTATGGCTTCCGAACTACCCAGCACCATGGCCCGCTCGAAGCCGTGCAAATGTTCGAGCAGCAGGGTTTCGACGGTTTCGCGGGTGCCCGAACCCGGCTCACGCAGCAGCCAGCGGGCTGTGCGCAACTCGTCCAGACTGACCTCACGGCCCGCCAGAGGACTGTCAGGGGCGCAAACCACGACCAGCGCATCACGCAGCCACGGTGCAATGGCCAGGTCGTCGCGGTGACAGGCGCCTTCGACGAGCCCGAGATCGACCTCGAACTGCGCCACGGCCTCGGCGATGGCCTGGGTGTTGCCCACACGCAGACAGAACTGCGCAGCGGGAAACTCACGGCAGAACTCCGCCATGATGCCCGGCAGAATGGCGTTGCCCACGGTGCTGCTCGCGCCGATGCGCAGCGCCGCTGCGCCCGCGCTGAACAGCGCTTCGATGCCGCGGGTCTGGTCGAGGATGGCCATGGCGCGGGGCAACAGCAGGCGGCCGGAGTCATTGAGCACCAGCCGTTTGCCGACCCGGTCGAAGACGCGCTCGCCGAGCTGCGCTTCCAGTTCCGCCAGCGCCGCACTGACGGCGGACTGCGACATCGACAGGGTGTCGCCTGCGGCGGTGGCACTGCGGCTGTGCGCAATCTCCACCAGCACTTCCATTTGCCGCAAGGTCAGTCGCATGAGTTTGATCTATTCGTTGGATTGATTTCAAGCCAAGCATAAACCAGACGGCTTGAATAGCCACGCGGCCGCGACAGAAAAAATTGCCTTCCGTGTCGGAACTTTGGGGCAGGGGAAAAGTCTGAGATGTTGACGAAAAAGATCGGGATTTGTAGAATTGGCCCACTAGTTTCGTCGGGTATTTTCCATTCCGGCACTGTGTAATGTCTGCTGCAAGCCTGCCCAAGGCGGTCGCCCTGACGTTGCAACTGGCCATCATTCATGTTGAGGAGAGCCGCCATGCGACTGACCACCAAAGGACGTTTTGCCGTAACCGCGATGATCGACGTGGCCATGCGTCAACATCTCGGCCCCGTAACTCTGGCCGGCATCAGCCAGCGCCAGCATATTTCCCTTTCTTATCTGGAGCAGCTGTTCGGCAAACTGCGCCGTCATGAGCTGGTGGATTCCGTGCGCGGCCCTGGTGGCGGCTACACGCTCTCGCGCAAATCTGAAGAAATCAGCATTGCCGACATCATCATCGCCGTGGACGAGCCTCTCGACGCCACTCAGTGCGGCGGCAAAGAAAATTGCAACGGGGAAGACAACGGCCCCTGCATGACGCACGACCTCTGGGCGCAGCTCAATGCCAAGATGGTGGAGTTTCTCGATTCGGTCAACCTCAAAGGGTTGGTCGAGCAGAACCTTGCCAAGGGGGTCACTGTGGAAGAAGTAGCCATCACCCGTAAACCCGTGTCTCCGCTGCCGGTGACGGCCAAGCCGATCAAGGTCAAGGCGCCGAACTCGGTGTTCAACCTCGCGCAGACTTTGAATTAAGCCTGGTTTCAAGAGATTTGAGCCCGGCGCTGCGCGCCGGGTACGTGTCGGGTGCATTCCGCGATGAATTTTCGCCGATAACAAGCACACATCCTGAGCATTTCCACTGAGCATTCCCACCATGTCCACCACGCCTCATCTTCCGATTTACATGGACTACGCCGCAACCACGCCCGTGGACCCGCGGGTGGTCGATGCCATGATTCCCTGGCTGCGCGAGCATTTCGGCAACCCGGCGTCTCGTAGTCATGCCTGGGGCTGGGAGGCGGAGGCTGCGGTGGAAAAGGCTCGCGAGCAGGTGGCCGCGCTGATCAACGCCGACGCCAAGGAAATCATCTGGACGTCCGGTGCCACCGAGTCGAACAACCTCGCCATCAAGGGCACTGCGGAGTTCTATCAAGGCAAGGGCAAGCACATCGTCACCGTCAAGACAGAGCACAAGGCGGTGCTCGATACCGTGCGCGAAATGGAGCGCCGGGGTTTTGAGGCCACCTATCTCGACGTGCAGCCCAACGGTCTGCTCGACCTCGACGTATTCAAGGCGGCGCTGCGGCCCGACACCATTCTGGTTTCGGTCATGCTGGTCAACAACGAGATCGGCGTGATTCAGGACATTCCGGAAATCGGCCGCATCTGCCGCGAGCGCGGCATCATTTTTCATGTCGACGCGGCGCAGGCCACCGGCAAGATGGTGATCGATCTGCAAACTTGGCCCGTCGATCTGATGAGCCTGGCTTCGCACAAGACTTATGGCCCCAAGGGCATCGGTGCGTTGTATGTGCGGCGCAAGCCGCGGGTGCGCTTGATTCCGCAAATGCACGGCGGCGGACACGAGCGCGGCCTGCGCTCGGGCACGCTGCCCACGCATCAGATCGTGGGCATGGGCGAGGCGTTTCGCATTGCCAAGGCCGAACTCGGCGCGAGCATCGAGCGCGCCCGCATGCTGCAGCAGCGCCTGCTCGACGGCCTCAAAGACATCGAAGAGGTTTATGTGAACGGCGATTTGGAGCGCCGCGTGCCGCACAACCTCAACATCAGTTTCAACTACGTCGAGGGCGAATCGCTGATCATGGCGATCAAGGGCATTGCAGTATCCAGCGGCTCGGCCTGCACTTCCGCCAGCCTGGAGCCCTCGTATGTGTTGCGCGCCCTGGGCCGCAGCGATGAGCTGGCGCATTCCTCGCTGCGCATGACCATCGGTCGTTACACGACCGAAGAGGAAATCGACTCCGCCGTGCGTCAGCTGCGCGAGAGCGTGGCCAAGCTGCGTGATCTTTCGCCCCTCTGGGACATGTACAAGGAAGGCATCGACATCAGCACCATCCAGTGGGCGGCGCACTGAACTCCTTGCGGCTAAGCGCCTATCTGCATCAGGGTTGTGCAAATAGCCGACAATAGAGATCGGAATTATTGGATGTGTCGTTCGCCGCTTCCGGCGAGCGCTTTGAGGAGGACAAGATCATGGCTTACAGTGACAAAGTGGTGGACCACTATGAAAACCCGCGTAACGTGGGCTCTTTTGCCAAGGACGACCCGCAGGTCGGCACCGGCATGGTGGGCGCTCCGGCGTGTGGCGATGTGATGAAGCTGCAGATCCGCGTCAACGATCAAGGCGTGATCGAAGATGCCCGCTTCAAAACCTACGGCTGCGGTTCGGCCATAGCCTCGTCTTCGCTGGTGACCGAGTGGGTCAAGGGCAAGACGCTCGATCAAGCGCTTGAAATTCGCAACAGCCAGATCGCCGAAGAACTGGCGCTGCCGCCGGTCAAGATTCATTGCTCCATCCTGGCCGAAGACGCCATCAAGGCCGCAGTGAGCGATTACCAGCAGCGTCATGGTCGTAATGCCGGGCAAGCGCTAGCCTCTGAGCAGGCCCAGGCAGCCTGAGCGCGCTCAATTAGACGTAGACCAAGGGAATCGAGGGAACCGAAGATGTCAGTCACATTGACCGAGCGCGCGGCCGAGCAGGTGCAGCGCCATCTCGCCAAGCGGGGTGCGGGGCTGGGAGTGCGCCTGGGCATCAAGACCACCGGCTGCTCCGGCATGGCCTACAAGCTCGAATTCGTCGATCAAGCGTCTGAGGAAGATCAGGTGTTCGACAGCCACGGCGTCAAGATTCTGGTCGATCCCAAGAGCCTGGCCTACGTGGACGGCACCGAGCTTGATTTCGTGCGCCAGGGTTTGAACGAAGGCTTCCAGTTCAACAACCCCAACGAAAAAGATCGCTGCGGCTGCGGCGAGTCGTTCCGGGTTTGAGCGGCTTCGGCGCCTTGCTCATGGACGTCGCTCGGCGCCTTTGATCTGATGGATCTCGCTCAGTCTTATTTCGCCCTGTTCGGCCTTCCCGAAACCTTTTCCCTCGACGCAGCGCAGTTGGAACGGGCCCGGCTCGCGGTGCAGTCGCAAGTGCATCCCGACCGATTCGCCTCCGGCTCAGATCGCGACAAGCGTCTGGCCATGCAAATGGCAGCGCAGGCCAACGCGGCCTACCTCACCCTCAAGAACCCGGTTCAGCGCGCGTCCTACCTGTGCGAGCGGCGTGGTGTGGCGGTGCAGGCGGAGAACAACACCGCCATGCCCACCGAATTTCTGATGCAGCAGATGCAATGGCGCGAAGCGCTCGATGAGTTGCGGGAAGCGGCCGATGCAAGCGGGCTTCATGCCTTGCAGGTCGAGGTGCAGGCGCAGCGCGCTCAGCGCATCGAAGTCATTCGTCAGGCGCTCGATGAACAGAACGTCCCTCAAGCGGCCGCCGAGCAGGTGCGCGCCCTGTTGTTTCTCGACCGTTTTGTCGAAGAGCTGCGGCGCACAGCCGATGCTTTGCCGCAGCCTTCCGTTTGATGCCCGCTTGATGCCTGTTTGATACTCGATTGATTTCATTTCCTCGCTCCGGCACTTCAAGTCAACCTCGGCCGAGCTGAGCGATTACCTCCCTTTTGCCATGGCCCTGTTGCAAATCTCCGAACCTGGACAATCGCCCGACCCGCACCAGCACCGACGTGCCGTGGGCATTGATCTGGGCACCACGCATTCACTTGTCGCCGCCGTGCTCAGCGGCACACCGCAATGTCTGCCCGACGCGCTGGGAGAGGTGCTGCTGCCCTCCGTGGTGCACTACCACGCTGATGGCCGCGCCGAAGTGGGCCTGCGCGCGCGTGAAGAGCAGGCGCTCGATCCGGCCAATACCCTCGTTTCGGTCAAACGCTATATGGGTCGCAGCCCGAGCGATCTGCCGCCGACGGCGCTCGCGCATTACCGCATCAATCACGATGCGCGCATGGTCCGATTCCAGACCGCCGCTGGCGAGATGACGCCGGTTCAAGTCTCGGCCGACATCCTGCGCGTGCTGCGCTGGCGCGCCGAAGACACGCTGGGCGGCGAGCTGGTCGGTGCGGTGATCACCGTGCCCGCCTACTTCGACGATGCCCAGCGCCAGGCGACCAAGGACGCCGCGCAACTCGCGGGTTTGCATGTGCTGCGCCTTATCAACGAACCCACGGCCGCGGCGCTGGCCTACGGGCTCGATCATGGCGCCGAAGGTCTGTATGTCATTTACGACCTGGGCGGAGGTACCTTCGATCTTTCCGTGCTGCGGCTGAGCAAAGGAGTGTTCGAGGTGGTCGCCACCAGCGGCGACACAGCGCTGGGCGGTGACGATTTCGACCAGCGCATCGAGGCGCTGATGCGGCAGCAGGCCGGCAATCCCGAGCTGTCAGCCAGCCTGCAACGGCGGTGGCGCATGGCCGCACGCCAAGCCAAAGAAGCGCTGAGCGCGGCCAGCTCGGTGGAATACACCGTGGCACTGGCCGATGGGGCCTCTCACACCGGCACTTTGCAGCGCGACGATTTCGAGCAGGCCAGCGCCGATCTGGTGCAACGCACCCTCGCGCTGTTGCGGCGCGCTTTGAGCGACGCGCGGGTCAGTGCCTCAGACGTGCAGGGCGTGGTGCTCGTGGGCGGCGCCACGCGCATGCCCATGATTCGCCAGGCGGTTGCGCGCGTCATGGGCAAGGCGCCGCTCACCGATCTCAATCCTGACGAAGTGGTGGCGCTGGGCGCAGCCATTCAGGCCAACGCGCTGGCGGGCAATGCCGGGGCCGACGATGTATTGCTGCTCGACGTCATTCCCCTGTCGCTCGGCGTCGAGACCATGGGCGGGCTGGTCGAGCACATTCTGCCGCGCAACAGCACCATTCCACAGGCGCGAGCACAAGATTTCACAACCTTCCGCGACGGGCAGACCGCCATGGCCATTCATGTGGTGCAGGGCGAGCGCGAACTGGTGAGCGACTGTCGTTCGCTAGCGCGCTTCGAGCTGCGCGGCATTCCGCCCATGGTGGCGGGCGCCGCGCGTATCCGCGTGACCTTCGCGGTCGATGCCGACGGTCTGCTCGAAGTCAACGCACAAGAGCTGACCACCGGCGTGCAGGCCCAGGTGCAGGTCAAACCGGCTTACGGCCTGGACGACGCGCAAATCGCGCAGATGCTGCACGACAGCGTGGCCCACGCCCAAGACGACCGCGACGCCCGCATGCTGCAGGAAGCGCGGGTGGACGCCCAGGCCCTGCTGGCCGCCACACGCAACGCCATGCAGCTCGACCGCGACCTGCTGAGCGAGCAGGAAGTCGCGCAGATTCACACCGACATGGCCGCTCTGGCGCAGGCCGAACAAGGCGGCGACATCGATCAGATCCGCCTCGCCACCGAGGCGCTGACGCGGCAGACCGATGCGTTTGCCGAGCGGCGCATGAACCGCAGCATTCAACGCGCGCTGGCGGGTCAATCCGTCGATCAGATCGCGCAGCTCACCGACACGCCGTCCAGCACGGCGTCCTGAGACTTTTCTCGATTATCCCCATGCCCATCATCACGGTTCTGCCGCATCCCGAATACTGCCCGCAAGGCAAACAAGTCAGCGCCGGGCGCGGCACCTCGATTTGCGAGGCCCTGCTGGAAAACGGCGTGCCCATCGAACACGCCTGCGACATGCAATGCGCCTGCACCACCTGTCATGTGGTGGTGCGCAAGGGCTATGACAGCTTGGGCGAACTCGACGAAAGCGAAGAAGATCTGCTCGACCGCGCCTGGGGACTGGAGCCCACCTCGCGTCTATCCTGCCAGGCCATTCTGGCTGACGAAGACGTGACCATCGAGATTCCGAAATACTCGATTAATCACGCCAAGGAACACGGCTGAGCCGTCGCGGTTCACCGCCGACGGATCAGATCGGGCGGCGGGCCCTTGGCGCCTGATAGACGGCTTAGCAGCAGACGATAGATGTCCAGGTCGAAGCCGCCGCTCTTGGTCTCGTGTCGGCTCTCCATCAACTCGGCCACATCGGTTTCGCAACGCGCCGTGCCCAGATGCCGCCATTGGTCGAATACATGCACCTCGGTGCGATCCTGCTCAAGGCTGTGCTCGCGCAGACCGACGGGCCCGGCGTAAGGCCAAGCACGCAGCCGTTCCGCAGCCAGCGCCAGCTGCAGGCGGGCGTGATGCCGCTCGGCTGATTCGAGGCCGCAGCACACCCCCTTGCACTGACCGATTTGCTGCGCGAAGCAGCGGCCCTTGCCCGATTCAAGCCCCACCGCCTGCGGGCACAGCGCGTGGCGCTGGACGAGGGCGCGTAAGGCCTCGACAGCCTGTCGCTTGCTCCGGTAACAGCCATACAACTGCGGGAAAAATCGCGGATCGAGTTCGTCACCGCGCATCAGCGTGAGCAGCGGCCGAGCCACGGGATCTTCCGCCAACCGCCATGCACAAAGCTGTCGCTCACGGCGCAGTTGCCGGTTGAGCAGGGGCTGTAGCTCTTTAATGAGCCGCATCTCCAGCAGCAGGGCGCCAAACTCACCCGCCGTCTCGCGCCATTCGACCCGCCGCACCTCCTGCGCCAGGCGCAATTCCCGCGCGTCGCGGTGATCCGCCTGAAAGTGCGACAGCACCCGGGCGCGCAGGCGCACGCTCTTGCCGATATAGAGCGGTACTTCACCTTCGCCGTAGAACAGATAGACCCCGGGCGCTTCGGGAATGTCGTCCACCGGGGTTTCCAGATGCGGCGGCAGGCTCGCACTGCCGCACAACAACTCCTGCGCGGCAGTCTGCACCGCAGCGGTACCCAGTTCCGTCTGGGCGATATGCAGCCATTGATGCAGTAGCTCGACATCGCCCATCGCCCGATGGCGCGCCGTGGTGTGCAGCCCGTGGCGGCGCATGATGGCGTCCAGCCCATGCCCGCGGGCCTGCGGGTAGAGCTTGCGCGAGAGGCGCACGGTGCACAGAGTTTTCACCCGCAGATCCACCCCTTCGCGCGCCGCGGCCTGTTTCAGAAAACCGTGGTCGAAGCGCACGTTATGCGCCACGAGCACGGCCCCGTCCAGCACGGCGAGCAGTTCGGGCAGCACCTCGCCAAACGCCGGAGCCCCCGCCACCATGGCGTCGTCGATACCGGTGAGCTGCTGGATGAAAGGCGGAATGCGCTGTCCCGGATTGAGCAGCCGACTCCACTTCGCCACCACTTCCCCCTGCTCAACCCGCATGACCGCCACTTCGGTGATGCGATCGAGCACCGGGTTAGAGCCGGTGGTTTCGAGATCGAGTAGAACGTAGCAGGGCAGCATGGCTGGAATTGTCGGGGAAACGGGAATAAAAAAACCGCAGCCGAGGCCGCGGTTTTCTGGGTTGGGGCGGGTCAGAACTTCCAGCCCACCGATACGCCCAGAGTGTTCTGGGACATGGACAGGTCCTCGGTGCCACCGGGGCCATAAGGCGGCGGTGCGAGATTGCCAGTCACGTCGCTCTTGAAGGCGTGGATGTAATCGGCCGAGACTTCCATCGTGTTGCTTACAGCGTAGGTCATGCCCAGCGTGAGGTGATCCTTGATCACCCCAGGAGCAATGGTGTTGAAGAACACATTCTGCGAGGTGACCGGATTGTCGCTGTGGTTCCACCCGGCGCGCACCGTCAAAGCCTGGTCGACCGCATAAGCCACGCCGAGTTTGACAACGGTGATGTTTTTCCAGCCGAAGCCAGGGCCATTCGGGGCGCCAAGGGGGTTCTGCAGAAAGGTGGTCGATGTGTTGCCGATCGCGCTGACGTCGCTGTAGAGAATGCGTTCAACATCACCAGCAACCGTCAGCGGGCCAGTTTTCCAGGCAAAGCCGATACCGTAATTCGCCGGAATATCAAAGCTGCCGCTGTCAGCAAACAGACCGCTGTATTTGCTGAATTTGCTCATGTGCGTCTTGGGCTGATAGGTGGCGCCAAGCGAGAAACCGGGTGCCAGTTCGCCAATCCAGCCGATGCGCACGCCGACGCCATTGGAGGAATCGTGTCCGTTATCCGTCAGATTCGAGGGGGATTGCGATGCCATAGAAAAAGCACCCAGGCCATTTGCTCGGAAGGTTTGATGCACCAGATTCACTGCCACGCCGATGGTTTGAGTCGGCGTTACGCGCCAGGCGAAACTGGGCGAAATGAACATCTGTTGCAGATCGACGCCGGCGCCATTGGCCAGACCCGTCATGGATCCGCCGATGTTGCTGTAGCCCGAGTTCATCCCGCCGTTGCCATACAAGCTCACGCCAGCCGACATGGTCGGGTTGATCATGTAGTTGGCGCCGATTTCCGGGATGATGAAGTTCTGCTGATCATTGCCGCTGTAGGTCGTGCCGTTGATTTTGGCCTCACGGTTCGGGCGGAACAGACTGAGCCCACCGTCAACACGATTACCGATCAGGGCCATGCCAGCCGGGTTGGTAGCGGCGGCCAGCGCGTCTTGTGGCAGGGCGATGCCCACGCCGCCCATGCCGTTGGCCTTCACGCTGAAGCCGGGCTGGAAGTACCCGTCGGTCGCGTGCGCTGCCGGAAGGGCGATGCCGGCCAGGGCCAGCGAGAGTGCCAGTTTTTTCAGATGCATTCTTTTGTCTCCTACCGAGCGAGCAGCCCGGCCTCCATAGGTGGTTGATGGCGCCGCTCCAACACGGCGATGACTCGAAATACTGATTTGAGTATTTGAGGCTGAGGTGATGTTAGGAGGACATGCGCATACACCACATTGTGTTTAGTGTTGATTGCGCGACTGTGTGAATTGTTGTAGGAATCCGGAAAAGCCGCACAAAATACTGCATAGAGTATTCGTGCGGTGAGTGTGCGGTATCTGTATTGCGTCCAGCTTCAGGCTGCTCAGTTAACTCAGGCTGTGGGCGGCACATAGCCTTGCGGCATTTCGGCGCCTTCGCCGAAAAAGTATTTTTCCATCTGCCGCGCCAGGTATTGGCGGGCGCGGGCATCGGCCAGGTTGAGGCGGTTTTCATTCACCAGCATGGTTTGGTGTTTGAGCCAGGCGGCCCAGGCCTCTTTGGAGACGTTGTTGTAGATGCGTGCGCCGAGTTCGCCGGGGTAGGGAGCGAAATCGAGGCCTTCAGCCTCGCGGCCGAGTTTGATGCAGTGAATCGTGCGTGCCATGAAAGTGTCCTTTATTGAGGTTTCAACCGAGATGTTTGACCAGCACACGCGAGCGTCGCTGGTCGTCGTAGCGCAGGCGGCGCTCGGGCGGCAGCCATTCGCGCTCGACCAGCACGAAGCCCCGCTTGAGAAACCAGTGCATGGTGCGGGTGGTGAGCACAAAAATGCTGTGCAGTCCCAGCGCCCGAGCGCGTTGTTCGATGTGTTTGAGGATGCGCTCGCCATCGCCCTGACCTTGGGCGGACGGGTGAACGGTGAGCGCGGCCATTTCGCCGGTTTTCTGCTCGGCGTAGGGGTAGAGCGCGGCGCAGCCGAAGATGATGCCGTCGTGCTCCAGTACGGTGTAGTAGCTGATGTCGCGTTCGATTTCGGTGCGGCTACGTTTGACCAGCACGCCTTGTTCTTCCAGCGGCTCGATGAGTTGCAGGATGCCGCCCACGTCGTCGGCCGTGGCTTGCCGCAGATGTTCGAGATGCTCGTCGGCGATCATGGTGCCCACGCCGTCGTGGGTGAAGAGTTCGAGCAGCAGCGAGCCGTCGATGGCAAACGGCACGATGTGCGCTCGCGTCACGCCGCCGCGCACGGCGCGCACCGCGTGGCGCAAATAAAACGCGGTGTCGGTGGGCTGTTGCGGATCGGGCAGGCGCGACAGCAGGCTCTCGGCCTGCGCGACGGTCAGTTCGGGGATGAGGTTGTGCGCATCGTCGATCACGCCGTCCACCTCGGTGATCAGCACGAGCTTTTCCGCCTTGATGGCCGCGCCCACGCTGCTGGCCACGTCTTCCATGCTGAGGTTGAAGGCCTCGCCCGTAGGCGAGTAGCCGAAGGGCGACATTAGCACGACCGCGCCATATTCCAGCGCGCGCTGAATGGTGGGCGCATCGACCTTGCGGACCAGCCCGGTGTGCTGGAAATCAAGGCCGTCGATCACGCCTACGGGGCGGGCGATGATGAAGTTGCCCGACACCACGCGTACGGTGGCGCCGGCCATCGGCGTGTTGGGCAGGCCTTGCGAGAACGTGGCTTCGATCTCGAAGCGCAACTGGCCTGCGGCTTCCTGCGCGGCATCGAGCGCGACTTCATCGGTCACCCGCATGCCATGCGAGTAGCGCGCGCCCACGCCCTTTTCGCGCAACTGCGCTTCGACCTGCGGACGAAAGCCGTGCACCAGCACGATGCGCACGCCCATCGCGGTGAGCAGCGCAACATCCTGCACCAGCGCATTGAGGCGTCCGGCCGCGATCAATTCGCCGGCGATGGCGACCACAAAGGTCTTGCCGCGATGGGCATGGATGTAAGGCGCGACGGAGCGCAGCCAATCGACGAATTGCTCTTGCTGGGCGATCATGGCCCGATTATCCGAAAATGTCGAGTTGCTTTTGTTTTTGATGTCTTCCATGCCCGAATCCACCGCCGCCCGACCCCCACGCCAGCGCCTTGCTGCCGCGCCGCGCAAGCCTGTGGCGGCGACGCCCGTGGGCGAAGTGCGCTTTCCTGAAGATCTGCCGGTTTCGCTGCGGCGCGAGGACATCGCGCGTGCGCTGCGCGAGCATCAGGTGGTGATCGTCTGCGGCGAAACCGGATCGGGCAAGACCACGCAGTTGCCCAAGATCGCGCTGTCCATCGGGCGCGGGCTGGGAGCGGGCGGAACGGGGCTGATCGGTCACACCCAGCCGCGGCGGCTGGCGGCGGTGAGCATCGCCCGGCGGATTGCGCAAGAACTCGGCAGCGAGCTGGGCGCGATTGCCGGATACAAGGTGCGCTTCAACGACCGACTGCAGCCCGGTGCGTCGATCAAGCTGATGACCGACGGCATCTTGCTGGCGGAAACCCAGACCGACCCGCTGCTGCGTGCCTACGACACCCTGATCATCGACGAGGCGCATGAGCGCAGCCTGAACATCGACGTGCTGCTGGGCTACCTCAAACAGTTGCTGCCGCGCCGTCCTGATCTGAAGGTGATCGTGACCTCGGCCACCATCGATGCGCAGCGGTTTGCGGAGCACTTTGCCGATGTTTCGGGCAGCCTTGCTCCAGTCATCGAAGTTTCGGGGCGGCTGTATCCGGTGGAAGTGCGTTGGCGTCCGTTCGGCATCGACAAGGGTGATGACCGCGACCAGTCTGCGGCGATCTGCGATGCGGTGGACGAGCTTTGGCGGCTCGGCTCCGGCGACATTCTGGTGTTTCTGCCTGGCGAGCGCGAAATCCGCGAAGCCGAGGCGGCGCTGCGCAAACACCATCTCGACACCAAGCGCGTCGGCGTGGAGATCCTGCCGCTGTACGCCCGCCTGTCGCAGGCCGAGCAAGACCGCGTGTTCTCCTCGGGCGGCGCACGGCGCATCGTGCTGGCGACCAATGTGGCCGAGACCTCGCTCACCGTGCCTGGCATCCGCTACGTCATCGACGCTGGTCTGGCGCGGGTGAAACGCTACAGCTACCGCAACAAGGTGGAAATGCTGCAGGTCGAGCCCATCAGCCAGGCGGCGGCGCAGCAACGCGCGGGCCGTTGCGGCCGGGTGGCCAACGGCGTGTGCATCCGGCTGTACGACGAAGCCGAGTTCGCCGAGCGGCCGCGCTTCACCACGCCGGAGATCCAGCGGTCTTCGCTGGCCGCCGTCATTCTGCGCATGAAGGCGCTGGGGCTGGATTCCATCGAGCAGTTTCCGTTCATCGAGCCGCCGCCGGGCAAGGCGATTGCCGACGGCTACCAGCTGCTCACCGAACTGGGCGCGGTGGACGACCGCAATGCGCTCACCCCTCTGGGCCGCGAGCTTGCCCGACTGCCGCTGGACCCGCGTATCGGCCGCATGATTCTCGAAGCCCGCAACCGCGAGGCGCTGACCGAAGTGCTGATCATCGCCGCGGCGCTTTCGGTGCAAGACCCGCGCGAACGTCCCGCCGAGGCGCAGCAGGCAGCCGATGAAGCGCATCGCAAGTTCAGCGACGAGCGCTCCGAATTTCTCGGCTGGCTCAAGCTCTGGGCGCATTACCACGCGGCCATTGCCCACAAAAAATCGCAGCGCAAATTGTGGGGCGAACTGCGTGGTCAGTATCTGTCGCCGCTGCGCCTGCGCGAATGGCATGACGTGCACAGCCAGCTCCACACCCTGGTAGCCGAGCAGGGCTGGCGGCTCAACACGACCGAAGCCACCTTTGAGCAGATTCATTGCGCTTTGCTCAGCGGCCTGCTCGGCAACGTGGGCTACAAGGGCGATGACGATGCCCAGTACCTAGGCGCGAGAGGCATTCGCTTTGCCATCCATCCGTCGTCGCCGCTGGGGCGCAAGGCCGGGCGGTGGATCATGGCGGCGGAGCTGGTGGAAACCACGCGGCTGTACGCCCGCGGCGTAGCGCGCATCGAGCCGCTGTGGCTGGAGCGCGTGGGCGCGCACCTGCTCAAGACCAGCCTGCTCGATCCGCATTGGGAAAAGAAGCCAGCGCAAGTCACTGCCTTCGAGCGCGCGACGCTGTACGGACTGGTGGTTTACAACCAGCGACGGGTGGATTTCGGCCGTTTCGACCCCAAGCAGGCGCGCGAGATCTTTCTGCGCGAGGCCCTGGTGGCGGGCGAGTGGGACTGCCGCTGGCCGTTTTTCCAGCACAACCAGGCGCTGATCTCCGACATCGAACGTCTCGAACACAAGGCGCGGCGGCTCGACGTGCTGGTGGACGAAGAACTGATCTACGCCTTCTACGACCAGCAAGTGCCCGACGAAGTGCACGGCGGCGCTAGTTTCGACCGCTGGTATCGCGATGCGGTGCGGGCCGAGCCGAAGCTGCTGTTCCTGCAGCGCGACGAGTTGATGCGCCACGAAGCGGCCGGCATCACCACCGAGACGTTTCCCAACCGCCTTAAGCTCGGCGCGCTGGAACTGCAGCTCGACTACACCTTCGACCCCGGCGGCGCGCGCGACGGCGTCACATTGCAGGCGCCGCTGGCCGCGCTCAACCAGATACCGGCGCAGCGGCTGCAATGGCTGGTGCCGGGGCTGCTGAAGGAAAAGATTCTGGCGCTGCTCAAAAGTCTGCCGCAGCGCCCGCGTTCGCGCCTCGTGCCGCTGCCGCAAACCGCCGAGGCGTTCGCCGCGCAGCTCACGACGGCCGAGCGATTTGGCCAGGGCGATCTGCTCGACGCCTTGCGCGATCTGGTGCGCGAGCACACCGGGCTGGCGCTGCAGCGCACCGATTTCAAGCTCGAAACCCTCGGGCCTCATCTGTTTTTCAACGTGCAGGTGATCGACGCCCACGGACGGCGCATCGACGTCGGGCGAGACATTGACAAACTGCGCTCCAATCACGGCCAGGCTTCACGCAGCGCGTTCGCCGAACTGGCCAAGCTGCGCACCGGGCTGTCGCCGCAAAAAAGCGCCAAGGCACCGTCCGAAGCCCCGGCGCCTCCCCGCGCGACGCCCGGCGCGGCGGCCGCAGCACCGAGCGAGGCGCCCATCAATGTGCCCACCGATGCGCTGCAAGGACTGACCGATTGGACCTTCGACGCTCTGCCCGAACTGCTGGAACTACGCCGGGGCGCGCACACCCTGATCGGCTTTCCCGCCCTGGTGGACAAGGGCGCTGCGGTCGATGTGGAGGTGTTCGACACTGCCGAGGAAGCCGCGCGGTTGAATCGCGGCGGCCTGCGCCGTCTGTTCGCCCTGCAGCTGCGCGATCAGATCAAGCATGCAGAAAAAAATCTGCCCGGATTCCAGCAGGCGGCGATGCAGTTCATGTCGCTGGGCACGGCTGAACTGTTGCGCGCGCAGATTGTGGATGCGGCGCTCGACCGGGCCTTTCTCGCCGAGCCGCTGCCTGCCGACAAGCCCGCCTTCGCCCAACGCTTGAGTGAGGGCAAGCCTCGCTTTCAACTGCTGGCCGCCGAAATGGCGCGGCTGGCGGCGCAGATTCTGGATGAATACGCGCAAGTGCAGAAAAAACTCGCCGCGTTCAAGAACCAGCCCGCGCTGCACGCCGACATCCGCGCCCAGCTGCAGGCCTTGTTGCCCCCGCGTTTCATCGCCGAAACGCCGCCCGCGCAAATCGCGCACTTTCCCCGCTATCTGCAGGCCATCGGGCGGCGGCTGGATAAATTTCGCACCGATCCGGCCCGTGATGCGCAACTCGGCACCCAGCTCGCCCCTTGGCTCACCCGCTGGCAGCGCGAGGCGGCGAGCTATCACGGGCACCTGCCGCCACGCCTGCAAGAGCTGCGCTGGCTGCTCGAAGAATTGCGGGTGTCGCTGTTCGCCCAAGAACTGCGCACGCCCATGCCGGTATCGCTCAAGCGTCTGGAAAAAGTCTGGGCGCAGTGGCAGGGCTGATCCCAGACTGTCCATTAGGCGGGGCTTTGCCCCTACACGGGCGCTGGCGGGCGGTTTGGGGCGTCTTGGCCCCCGCGCTTCGCGCCCACAGCGACGGCTATGGGCTTGTCGCGCAGGGGCCAATCCATCCCCAAGCCGCCGCGCCATCATTCCGTGTCCTAATGAACAATCTGGGCTGATCCGGGAATACCCTCGACAATGTATAGATACTTCTTGATACATCTCAAGGCGGGGTGAGGGCGCAGTTTCTAGCATGGTCATCATGTCGAGTTCCATCCTTCCCCTATCCGGCGCCCCCAATCAGATGCCGAAGCTCCCTGCTGAAGCGACCGGCTGCTATCACTGCAGCCTGCCTTTGGGCGACGCGCCGGTGCGCATGGAATTGGACGGGCAGTGGCGCAGCTTTTGCTGCCAGGGCTGTGCGGCGGCCGCCGAGATCATCGTGCAGGGCGGGTTGTGCGCCTATTACGACCGCCGCACCGCAGGCGAAGGCGCGCTGGCCGCGCTGCCGCGCGAAGAGATCGACAAACTCCATCAACAGTGGATGGCGCTGGCCGACCCGGCGTTTCTCTCTGCCTATGCCACGTCGCTGGGCGAGGGCCGGTGGAGCACTCAGATTGCGGTCGATGGCATTCATTGCGGCGCCTGCGTCTGGCTGATCGAGCAGCGGCTGCGGGCCATTCCGGGCGTGCTCGCCGCCACGGTGAACTACTCCACCCGCCGCGTGGCGTTGCAGTGGGACGCCAACACCGTACAACTGGCTCAGGTGTTTCAGGCGCTGGCCGAGGTGGGTTATCGCCCGCTGCCCAACGCGCGTCACCAAAGCGAGCTCAACCACCGCCGCGCCCGTCGTCTGGCCATATTGCGCACCCTCGTGGCCTGGCTGGCGATGATGCAGGTGATGATGTTCGCCTGGCCGGGCTACCTCGATGCCGAGGGGCTCAACGCGGCAGAGCAGGGCATTTTCCAGTGGGGCAGCCTGGCGCTTACCTTGCCCGCCTTGCTTTTTTCCGGCTGGCCTTTCCTCATGGGGGCGCTGCGCGACGTGCGCAACCGTCGCCTGGGGATGGACGTGCCCGTCACTCTCGGTCTGTGGAGCGCGTTTGCCGCCAGTGTGTGGAGCGTGCTGCACGGCCAGAGCCATGTGTATTTTGATTCGGTGGTGATGTTTCTTGCTCTGTTGCTCACCGCGCGCCTGATCGAAGACGGCCTGCGCCAGCGCAGCCTGAACGCGGCCGAGGAACTGATGGAACAACTGCCCGCCGCCGTGCGGGTGCGAGCCAGCGGCGAAGAAGAGTGGCGCAGCGTGGCCATCACCCAGGTGCGTGCGGGCGATGAGGTGGAGTTGCCCAGCGGCAGCGCCGCCGCGGTGGACGGCGTGGTGATCTCGGGCGCGTCATTAGTGGACGAAGCCCTGCTCACCGGTGAGAGCCGCGCAGTGCCCAAACAGGCGGGCGATGCCATTCTGGCGGGCAGCATGAACCGGCAATCGCCGCTGATCGTGCGGGCCACGCAAACCGGCGCGGGCACGCGCATCGCGCAGATGGTCGAGCTGATGCAGCATGCGCTGGCCAGCAAGCCGCGCTCGGCCCAGTTGGCCGACATCGCCGCGCAATGGTTCACGCTGGGTTTGCTGGCGGTGGCTGCGCTTACCGTGCTGCTGTGGTGGTGGCTCGATCCGGCGCGCATCGTGCCAACACTGGTGGCCGTGCTGGTGGTGAGCTGTCCCTGTGCCTTGTCGCTGGCGGTGCCTGCGGCGCTGGCGGCGTCCACCGCGCAACTCTCGCGGCACGGCGTGCTGCTCGCTCGCGGTCACGCGCTCGACCGTGCGCCGCAGGTCGATCTCTGGTTGTTCGACAAGACCGGCACGCTGACCACGGCCGAACCCGTTGTCTCGGCCGTGCGCCTGCTCGATCCGTCCTACAGCCGTGAACAGGTGCTGGCGCTGGCGCGCGCGCTGGAGCAGGGGGTGCAGCATCCGCTCGCGCGGGCGTTCATGGCGTCCGCCGGGCAGGACGATGCCGTAGAAACGGTGCAGGATTTGCGCGTTGTGCCGCATGGCGGCATGCAGGGCGTGTGGCAGGGACAGACGCTGCGGCTGGGGCATGCAGCCTTCTCGGGTGTGGCGCAGGCGCAGCCGCCCGAAGCCAGCGATATTCCGCTTACCCGGCTTGGCCTGAGCCTCGATGGGCGGGCGCTGGCCGTGTTCGACATCGCCGAAACGCTGCGCCCCGGTGCGCAGGAGGCCTTGCAGTCGCTGCAAGCCGCTGGCGCGGAGGTTGCGGTGTTGTCGGGTGATGCGGTACGCACCGTTCAGGCCTGGGCCGAGCGGCTCGGCGTGGCGCGCGCCGAGGGCGGCCTGAGCCCGGAGGACAAGCTCGAACGCGTGCGCCAATGGCGCGCGCAGGGGCGGGTGGTGGCGATGGTGGGTGACGGGGTGAACGATGCCCCGGTGCTGGCGGCAGCCGATCTCTCGGTGAGCTTTGCCGGCGCCGCGCCGATTGCCCGGGCCGGGGCCGATGTCATCTTGCATCACCCGGACATGCGCGCCTTGCCGCGGCTGGTCGCCACCGGACGGCGCACGGTGGGCGTGATGCGGCAGAACCTGATCTGGGCCGTGGTCTACAACCTGCTGGCGATTCCGCTGGCGGTGGCGGGCTTCATCACCCCGGTCTGGGCGGCGGTTGGCATGAGTACCTCCTCGCTGCTGGTGGTGCTCAATGCAGCCCGCCTGGCGCGCCGCGATCGTGCTGCGCCCAATCTTTGAAAGTGCGTGATGGAAGGCTCTCTGCTCATTCTCATCCCCATCAGTGTGCTGCTGGTGCTGCTCATCGTGGGGGTGCTGTGGTGGGCGGCGCGCAGCGGTCAGTTCGACGATATGGAAGGCCCGGCCCACGCCATTTTGATGGACGACGATAAACCCAAACCTGAGTCTTTACCCCAGAAAGAGGCAGAGAAATCCGCCGACGGGGAAGGGCCGCAACAACGGACTTGATCTGCACATTGTGGCAAGGTGTCGCATTGACAGCGCAGCGACCCCGGCCTCTTCCTAGTGCTTACCCTTACGAAATGAAATGTGTTGATACATGTCAATTCAGTGTGTCCATAAGTAAATGACCATACTCTACATTACGGTTCGTTACTTCTTATCAACAGGTGGAGCAGATGAGCGATCTGACGCTTAAACAGACTTACAACTACGCGCTGGTGCGCAAATTCACCGTCATGACTCTGGTTTGGGCCGTGGTGGGCATGCTGGTTGGCGTGTTCATTGCGGTGCAACTGGTCTTTCCCGACATGACCTACGGCATGGAGTGGCTGAGCTGGGGGCGTTTGCGTCCGCTGCACACCAATGCGGTGATTTTCGGTTTTGGCGGTACGGCGCTGTTCGCGACCTCTTACTACATCGTGCAGCGCACTTGTCAGGTGCCGCTGTTCGCGCCCAAGCTGGCTGAGTTCACCTTCTGGGGGTGGACGGCGGTCATCGTGCTGTGCGCCATCACCTATCCGCTGGGCATCACCAGCGGCAAGGAATACGCGGAACAGGAATGGCCGATCAGCCTGCTGATCGTGGTCACCTGGGTCGCCTATGCCATCGTGTTCTTCGGCACAGTGTTCAAGCGCAAAACCCCGCACATCTATGTGGCGAACTGGTTCTTCGGCGCCTACATCATCACCATTGCGCTGCTCTATATCGTCAACAATATCAAGCTGCCCATCAGCCTGCTCTCGTGGAAGAGCTACTCGGTGTACGGCGGTGCGCAGGACGCGATGATCCAGTGGTGGTACGGCCACAACGCCGTGGGCTTTTTCCTCACCACCTCCTTCCTGGGCATGATGTATTACTTCATTCCCAAGCAGGCCGAGCGTCCGGTGTATTCCTACCGTCTGTCGATCGTGCACTTCTGGGCGCTGATCTTCACTTATATGTGGGCCGGCCCGCACCACCTGCTCTACACCGCGCTGCCCGACTGGACGCAGTCGCTGGGGATGGTGTTCTCGCTCATCCTGCTGGCGCCGAGCTGGGGTGGCATGATCAACGGCATGATGACTCTGTCGGGCGCCTGGTACAAGCTGCGCGAAGATCCCATCCTCAAGTTCCTGATCACCGCGCTGTCGTTCTACGGCATGTCCACCTTCGAAGGGCCGATGCTCTCCGTCAAGACGGTGAGCGCGCTGGGTCACTACACCGACTGGATCATCGGCCATGTGCATTCCGGCGCCATGGGCTGGGTGGGCATGATCACCATGGGCAGCCTGTACTACCTGATTCCGCGCCTGTGGGGCCAGACTCAGATGTGGAGCAAGCGCCTCATCGAAGTCCACTTCTGGACGGCGACCATCGGCGTGGTGCTCTACATCGCCTCGCTGTGGGTGGCTGGTGTGACCGAAGGACTGATGTGGCGCGCCATGCAGGCTGACGGTTCGCTGACCTACAGCTTCATCGAGAGCGTCAAGGCGGTCATTCCTCTCTACGTCATTCGCGCCATCGGCGGCTCGATCTATCTCTTCGGCATGTGCCTGATGGTCTACAACGCCTATCGCACCATCCGCCAGGGCAAGCCCGTCGACGCGCCGGTGCCCGCACTGAGCGTGGCCCACGCCTGATCACGATTCGGAGATATTCATGGCAACTTTTAATCACGAGACCATCGAGAAGAACGTGGGTCTGATGATCGTGCTGGTGGCAATCGTCGTCAGCATCGCCGGGCTGGTTCAGCTCGTGCCCCTGTTCTTCGACAAGAGCACGACCCAGCCCATTCCTGGCGTCAAGCCTTATACCGCCTTGCAGCTCGAAGGTCGCGACGTGTATCTGGCCGAGGGCTGCTACCTCTGTCACTCACAGATGATCCGCCCGCTGCGCGCCGAGGTCGAGCGCTACGGCCACTACTCGGTGGCGGGTGAGTCGGTTTACGACCATCCCTTCCAGTGGGGCAGCAAGCGTACCGGCCCCGATCTGGCCCGCGTCGGCGGCAAGTATTCCGACGAGTGGCAGCGCCTGCACCTGCGTCAACCGCGCGATCTGGTGCCCGAGAGCATCATGCCGGCTTACACCTGGCTGCAGCACCAGCCTGCCGAGGCCAATCAGATCCAGGCCAAGATGCGCGCCATGAAAACTCTGGGCGTGCCTTACACCGAAGCCGAGATCGCTGCGGCGCCGCAAGAGCTCGAAGGCAAGACCAAGGAAGACGCGCTGATCGCCTACCTGCAGGGCTTGGGCACGGCGCTGAGCAATTACAAGTCCAAGGCCAACTACATCAACTACTGAGGAAGCGCCATGTCCTTCGGCTCGATCGTTCTCGTGCTCTCCATGGTGGTCTTCGCCGGCATCGTCTGGTGGGCGTTTTCGCCCCGGTTCAAAAAGACGCATGAAAAGGACGGAATGATCCCTTTCCTCGATTCCAAGAATCACCCGCCCGAGTCTTTCGACAAGGGCGATGAGTCCAAGACCTCCGACAAGACCAAATCATGAACCAGTTCTATTCCCCCGGGTGGGCCTTCTGGATCGGCGGCGTCACCATTGTTTCCATCGTTGCCCTGTTCCTTTTTCTGCGCGGTACAGCACGGCAAACCGTGTTTCGCGACAAGGCGGGCAATCCCATCGCCACGACCGGCCATGTCTGGGACGGTGATCTGCAGGAGTTCAACAACCCCTTGCCGCGCTGGTGGATGGGGCTGTTCATTCTGACGCTCATTTTTGCAGTGATCTACCTGTCGCTCTACGGCGGCCTGGCGTTTTACAAGGGCATCCTCGGGTATTCCAGCGACAAGATGTACCAGCAGGAATCGGCCGCATTCGATGCGCGCATTGAGCCCCTGTATGCGGCCTACATGAAAACGCCGATTCCCGAACTTGCCGCCAACCCCACGGCCATGGCCACTGGTCAGCGCATGTTTCTGACCTATTGCTCCCAGTGTCATGGATCAGACGCGGGGGGCACCAAGGGCTTTCCCAACCTGACCGTCCACAACGCAAATGCCTGGCTGTACGGCAACAGCCCCGAGGTTTTGGTGGAAACCCTTACCAACGGCCGCTTGGGCATGATGCCGCCGATGGAGGCCGCGGTTGGCGGCAAACCCGGCGTGCTCGCCGTGGCTAATTATGTGCGCAGCCTCAGCGGCATGAAGCACGATGCCCAACTGGCGGCTCAGGGCAAGCCCTTGTTCGCCACGGCCTGCGCGGCTTGCCACGGCGCCGACGGCACGGGCAACAAGGCTCTGGGCGCCCCCGATCTGGCCGACCCCAAGCGGCAGGGGCTGTTCGGGTCGAGCATCGAAACCATTTCGCACACCATTGAGAAGGGTCGTGCCGGCCAGATGCCTGCGCAGAAAGACTTTCTCTCGCCCGAAAAGATTCACTTACTTGCGGCCTACGTTTACAGCATCAGTCATGGTGCGCAAGCGGCGAAGTAAGTCCAGTCCTCGATTCTTTTCATTCTCTGACCCACATCGGGGCGCAAGATCAAATGCGCCCCGATGCCGCTTGAGTCAGTCCCGTATTTTTCAGCCCGGAACGTGCGATGAACGCCAAGGCGCCAGAACCCAGCGACGACGATATTTCAGCCTCTGAAGAGTGGCTGTACGAGGTTCGCAAAAAAATCTACTCCCGCTCCGTCACCGGTTGGTTCAATAACTGGCGGGTGTTCATGGTGGTGTTCACCCAGGCGCTGTTCTACGGCTTGCCTTGGTTGCAGTGGGATGGCCGTCAGGCCGTGCTGCTCGATCTGTCCACCCGGAAGTTCTACTTTTTCGGCATGATTCTGTGGCCGCAGGATGTGATCTTCCTCGCTCTGCTGCTGATCATCTCGGCCTACGGTTTGTTTTTGTTCACGGCCATCGCTGGGCGACTGTTTTGCGGCTATGCCTGCCCGCAAACGGTGTACACCGAAATTTTCATGTGGATCGAGCGCAAGGTCGAGGGCGACCGGCTGGCACGCATCCGCCTCGACGGCTCCGATTGGAATGCCCGCAAGATCGGCAAAAAAGCGCTCAAGCACGGGTTGTGGATTGCAGTGGCCTTGTGGACGGGCTTCACCTTCGTGGGCTACTTCACGCCCATTCTGACCTTGGCCGGTCAGGTCATCAGCGCAAGCCTTGGCCCCTGGCAGACGTTCTGGATTTTGTTCTACGGTTTCGCCACCTATGGCAACGCCGGGTTCATGCGCGAGCAGGTCTGCAAGTACATGTGCCCTTATGCCCGCTTTCAGTCGGTGATGATCGACAAGGACACGCTCATCGTCACCTACGACACCGAACGGGGCGAGCCGCGCGGCAAACGGGGCAAACATGTCGACCCGCGCGCGCAAGGCAAGGGCGATTGCGTGGACTGCAGCATCTGCGTGCAAGTCTGCCCGACGGGCATCGATATCCGCGATGGCCTGCAATACATGTGCATCGGCTGCGGCGCCTGTGTCGATGCCTGCGATCAGGTCATGGACAAGGTGGGTTATCCGCGCGGGCTGATTCGCTACTCCAGCGAAAACGCCATGAAGAACAAGTGGAGCAAGCGCCAGCAGTGGGCGCATCTGCTGCGACCGCGCATTCTTATTTACTCGGCGTTGCTGCTCATCATGGTGGGGCTGTTCGTCGGCGGGCTGGCTACGCGCAATCCCTTAAAGATGAATGTGATGCGTGATCGTGGCGTGCTGTCGCGCGAAATTCCCGGTGGTCTGGTCGAGAACGTCTATCAGATCCAGCTGATGAACACTACGGAAAAAGCGCGAAAGATTCGCGTCGAGGTCAAGGGCCTGGAGGGCGTGGCGGTGCATGATCGAAATGCTTACGAGTTGCCCGCATCGACCAATATTCTCGAGCCGCTGGAAGTGACTATTCCGGTCGACAATGCGAAGAAGGGCGTTTACAAAATCGAGATCATTGCCACATCGGAAGGCGAAAAGCCGATCTCTGCGTCGAGCAAGACCACCTTCATCGTCCCTTGAACACCCCCGAACCGCAGGAGAAGTTTCCATGCAAACCGCCGCTTCCGGCCCCTGGTACCGTGAGCCATGGCCCTGGTTTTTGATCGCGCTTCCCCTGATCGCGGTTTTGGCCAGTGTCTACACCATCTACCTTGCCAGCCGCACCCCCGACAGCCTGGTGACCGACCACTACTACAAAAAGGGGCTCGCGGTAGGCGGCGACATTCAGCGCGAGCGACATGCCCAGGCCCTGCATCTTTCGGGACAGATCTCGATCGCAGCCGGGCGCATTGACCTCAAGCTCAACCAGCAGATCGCTCCCAACACCCTGCACTTGATGTTGCGTCATCCTTTGTCCAAGCAGAAAGACGTGCAGATCGACTTGCACCGCGGCGCCTCAGGTACTTACAGCGCCTTCTCCCCACCCCTTGAGCCCGTGCGTTACCGCGTGCATGTGGAAACGGCAAACTGGCGCCTGGCGGGTGTCTGGATTCCGGGGACGACGCTGACGCTCGAACCGGGTGTCTGAACAAAACAAAGGGGCTCCTCTCGGAGCCCCTAAATTCACTGGCTATCGCTCAGAGTGATCAGGTTTGCGGCATCAACAATTCAGCGAGGGCGCGGCGATCCGTGATGCGGATCTGGCGCTGCGCCACATGAATCAACCCCGCGGAGTGAAACTTGGACATCAGACGGCTGACCGTCTCCAGTTTCAAGCCGAGATAACTGCCAATCTCTTCGCGGCTCATGCGCAAGACGAATTCATCTGGCGACAGGCCACGGGCCTTGAAGCGTTCGGACAAGTCGAGCAGAAAGCGGGCCAGCCGCTCATCTGCATGCATGCTGCCCAGAGAAAACTGATCTTGCTGCGCCCGCACCAACTTGCCGCCGACGATGCAATGCAACTGATGCTGCAGCGCGGGCAGGTCGCGCGTGGTGGTTTCCAGCGCACGCAGATCGATTTCGCAGGCTTCGCTGTCTTCGAGCGCGACCGTGTCGGTGAAATAGGTGTGCTGCCCCAGACCCTCCAGGCCCATCAACTCACCCGGAATGTGGAAACCGACAATCTGCTCGCGTCCGTCGGAGCTGGTGACATACGATTTGAAAGATCCTGCATGCACCGAATACACCTTGGTCATGGCCTGGCCGGTGCTGAAAAGCGCTTCGCCCTTCTGCACCCGCACGGTTGCCTGAATTACGTCTCGGATACGCCCCATCTCCGACGGCTGCAGCGCAATCGGCAGGCAGAACTTACTTTGAAAGCACACATCGCAAGGATGGGGTTTTTCCATCTGCGTGGCGGTGGGGGTCGGGGTCGATTTCATAGATTTGGATGTCGCGATATTTGCTTCAGTTGATGTTTACAGAATACAGCAGAACACCATGAATACAACCATTCCACTGACCCTGTTGTTGATGGGCCTCACAGGCGGGCTGCACTGCGCCGCCATGTGCGGGGGACTGGTGGTGGCCTCCGAGCGCGCATCCACAGAACATGTGCTCCTTCCGGCGCGTCGGTTGTTTCAAAATCAGCTGCAATTACAGGGCGCACGGGTGTTGTCCTACACCATTTTGGGGGGAATCGCAGGTTTGATCGGGGCTGGGGTGTGGGCCGCAAGCGCGCGGCCGGTGCAACTGAGCCTTTTTACCCTTGGCAACCTGGTGCTCGTTGCGGTGGGCCTATGGATGATCCTGCAACAGGTGCTTTCACCGCGCTGGCTGGCCTGGCAGCAGAAGTGGCTCGGCGGCAGTTGGGTTGGGCGCGGATTGACCCGGTTGACTCAGCCCTTGCTATCGCGGCTGCTGCCCTTCAACACCTTTCCCAAACGGCTTGGCGCCGGGCTACTCTGGGGTTTGCTGCCTTGTGGACTGGTGTATTCCGCGCTTTCTCTGGCGTTTCTCAGCGCCACGGCTTGGGAGGGTGCCCTGGCCATGCTGGCCTTCGGCCTGGGCACTCTGCCGCATATGCTGTTTGCCGGTCACACGCTGCGTTGGGTAAGTCAGCGCACCAATCAGCGCTGGTTTCACTTGGCTGCCGGTGCGTTGCTCTTGCTGTTTGCCGCCTATGGCTTCTGGAAACTGTTCCATGCGGGCAGCGAATTGCCGATGGGCGGCTGCGCCTGAGCGAGCCCCAGCTTTTAGGCGATGTCGAAGGTGTGAATCTGGAAGTGCCCGGCGCGCAGGTCTGCGAAGTAGCGCTGCAATGTTTGCGCCACGCTGCGAAAGGCGATCTGCTCCCAGGGAATGTCCGCTTCGTGAAAAAGCTGGACATCGAGACTCTCTTCTCCCGCTTGCCATTGGGGCTGGGTGAGTTGCCCCCGGTAAAAGAAATAGACCTGATTCGCGGGCAGCACGTTGATGACCGCGTAAAGACCCTTCAACGCCACTTCGGCACCGGCTTCTTCACGGGTCTCGCGAAGGGCGCCCACTTCGGTGCTTTCGCCAATTTCCATAAAACCCGCGGGCAAGGTCCACAAACCATAGCGCGGCTCGATCGCCCGCTTGCAAAGCAGTACCTGTTGCCCCCAGGCCGGTATGACGCCGACGATGTTGCGCGGATTTTCATACTGGATGTGCCCGCAGGCCGGGCAAACCGCGCGCGGACGGGAATCGCCTTCAGGCACGCGGTAGATCACCGGGGAGCCGCAGGCGGTGCAATGGCGTATGGGAGGATTGTGCATGGGGGCTTGGCTGAGTGCAGAAGGGCAGTTTATTTTCAAACCCAATGCGCTGCCAACTCGGTACCGTCAACGTACAAAAGTCCTAAACGCGTTGATGGCTATAGGGCTTTTGCACTTCTGTGCACTGCCGAAAACGATTAGATGGTGCCGGGAGCGGGACTCGAACCCGCACGCTTTTAAGGGCGCTGGATTTTGAATCCAGTGCGTCTACCGATTCCGCCATCCCGGCTGGGAGATCAGGCATTCGTGCATTTGCGCCTGACGGAAAGCAAAACGGGGAATCGAAATCCCCCGTCTGTACTTTCTGCAATTTTGGTGCCCAGAAGAGGACTCGAACCTCCACGCCTCGCAGCGCTAGTACCTGAAACTAGTGCGTCTACCAATTCCGCCATCTGGGCAACGAAGCTGAACATCTTAGCATAAAGTTCGTGCTTGTAAAGACTGGGCCGCGCTTTTGAGGCTGATCGGGGTCCGCGGTGATAATGCAGTAGTCAGAACAATGTTTGGCATCATCTCCATGCGGCACCAAGGCCGCGACTCTGCAGTGGTCTGCAGTCAAGAAAAGGATCTTCCGTGATTGTTGAAGGTATCGTGCGCGGTCATCGCGATGGTCATGGCTTTGTCACGCCCGATGATGGCGGCCCCGATGTTTATCTTCCGCCGCAGCAGATGCGCACTGTGCTACATCTGGACAGGGTGCGAGTACGTGTGGGCAAGCCCGATCGGCGGGGGCGGACTGAAGGGCAGATCATCGGCATTCTGGAACGGAGCACGCGCCCCATCATCGGGCGTTTGTTGCAAGAGGGCGGAACGTGGTTGCTGGCGCCCGAGGACAAGCGCTATGTGCAGGACATTCTGATATCGCCCGATGCCATTGGCAAGGCGCGTGCTGGTCAGGTGGTGAGCGCTGAAATCACCCAGCCGCCGCTGCCCAACGTGCAGCCGGTCGGGCGGGTGCTGGAGGTGTTGGGGGAACTCGATGACCCCGGCATGGAGATTGAAATTGCGGTGCGCAAATACGGCGTACCGCATTTGTTTTCGAGCGGCGCGCTGCGCGAAAGCGCGGCTTTGCCTGACGCGGTGCGTGATGCCGACTCGGCCGGGCGCATCGATTTGCGCGATGTGGCGCTGGTGACCATCGACGGCGAGGACGCGCGGGATTTCGACGATGCGGTGTATTGCGAGCCCGCGAAGATCGGTCGCGCCAAGGGCTGGCGTTTGCTGGTGGCGATTGCCGATGTCTCGCATTACGTGCGCGAAGGGACGGAGCTCGATGCGGATGCGCTGGAGCGTGCGACCTCGGTGTATTTTCCGCGGCGCGTGATTCCCATGCTGCCGGAAAAGCTGAGCAATGGCCTGTGCTCACTGAACCCTCAGGTGGATCGTCTGTGCATGGTGTGCGACGCGCTGATCTCCGCGCAGGGTGAGCTCAAGGCCTATCAGTTTTATCCCGCGGTGATGCGTTCGCAGGCGCGACTGACCTACACGGAGGTTGCAGACATCTTGTCGAACACGGCAGGAAAGCTGGCGCGCGAGCGTGCGCCGCTGGTGCCACATCTGCTCAATCTGCATGCCGTGTTTCACGCCTTGCTCAAGTCGCGGCAGGTTCGGGGCGCGCTCGATCTCGATATTCCCGAAACGCAGATTGTGGTGAATGCCGCGGGCAAGATCGAGGCCATCGTGCCGCGACATCGCAACGACGCGCACCGGCTGATCGAGGAATGCATGCTGGCAGCCAATGTGTGTGCCGCTGATTTTCTGGAACGCAACAAACAGCTTGCGCTCTATCGCGTTCACGAAGGCCCCACGCCCGAAAAGCTCGAAACACTGCGCACCCTGCTGCGCAATCTCGGGCGCACGCTGGGCAGCAAAGGTGCGAGGCGCTGGCGCAGTCCATCGAGGAGCGGCCGGACGCCCTACAGATTCAGACGCTTCTGCTGCGTTCCATGCAGCAGGCCATTTATACGCCGCACAACAGCGGGCATTTCGGCCTGGCCTATCCCGCCTACACCCATTTCACCAGCCCGATCCGTCGCTATCCCGATCTGCTCACGCATCGCGGCATCAAGGCCATTCTGCACGGTACGCATTACACCCCGAAGTTCAGCGAACGCATCGAACTCAATCGTGGCGAGCAGAACGCGCGCCGCGCGCCGCAGCGTCAGCTTGCAAGCGTGGCTCCGGCTGCTCCGGTATCCAAGGAGCAGGCTAAGGACATGCCGATCTGGGAGGCGGCCGGGGTGCATTGCTCGTCCAATGAGCGTCGTGCCGACGAGGCCAGCCGCGATGTCGAGAGCTGGTTGAAGTGCTGGTATATGCGCGACAAGCTCGGCGAGGAGTACGCGGGCACGATCACCGCAGTGACCGGCTTTGGCCTTTTTGTGCAACTCGATGCCCTGTTTGTCGAAGGCCTGGTGCATGTCTCGGAAATTGGCGCGGATTACTTTCGCTACGACGAAGCGCGTGGCGAGTTGCGCGGTGAACGCACCGGTATTCGTTACGCCTTGGGCGGGCGTCTGCTCGTGCAGGTCAGCCGGGTCGATCTGGATGGCCGCAAGATTGACTTCCGTCTGGTGCGCGAAGGCGGCAAGTCCAGCCCGTCTAACAAGCCTTTACCGACTTCCGGAGAGATCAAGGGCGTCGACGAAGATGTGTTTGCGCTGAATCCGCAAATGTCGGCTGGTGTGCGCAAATCCCGGACGTCGTCAAACGGAGTGGGCAAAGGAGTGGCCAAATCGGGCGGCAAGAGCCAGCGGGGCCCCGTGGAGGCCGCGATTAAAACCGCGGCCGCGCCAAGTGCCAACGGCAAGGCAGCGAAGGGAAAATCGTCCGCAGATCGCAAGACTGGCAAGTCGACCAGCCCGCGCAAACGGGCCCGCTGAGCCGCTTGCAGCCTGCGCCGTTCTAGCTCGACAGGTGCAAAGTCTCAAACGACGGGTGGTACGACGGGCGTAGCCGAAGCAACGGTGCGCTTATTGGGCCGCGTTTTGAGTCGGCCTCGGTCTGAAAGCCGCATCCAACTGCGCAACGCGATCATGCTGGCCAGGATCATGGGGAAAGAGCCTGGAATCCACAGGATCAGGCCGCCAAGGTGTTGGTCAGTCAATGGGTCGAGGCTCAGCGCGCGTCCGCAAATTTCATAAATCGGGTAGTAGTCGGTCATGCTCAGAGCGAGGATCGCGCCCCATACCATGGTCGGCAGCATGCTCAGCAGAGGTAGAAAAACCCGCTTTCCCGGCGAGAGATGGGCAGGCGGATTGGGACGGGTATCGAGAACCAGCCACCAGAACAAAAGACCATCAAGCGCCATACTCCAGTTCATCAACCGGTAGGTCGGCGCATTGAGCATGACAAAGGGGTGAAAAGACGGAATCAGCCAGAGCAATGCCATGCCGCCAAACAATAACGCGGCGAAGTAAGGGTTGAACAGCACGAGCTTGGTCGCCCGTACAACTGCGTTGCGCTGAAAAGGCTTCAGCCAGCGCACCCTGATGCTCACGGGAATGCCGGCTCGCAGCACAGCGAGCGGATAGCTCCACATCATGAGCAGCGGCGCGAAATCATGCAGCGAAATTTGCTGCGAGATATGCACGAAAAACTGATGTTCGGCGTAGTAGTCCCAGCGGGTTTGGAAGGCCTGCCACATCAGCACCCATCCCAGCCAGAACCGAACCTGGCGCGAGACTGAAATCTTCCGTCTGCGGCAGCCGCGCACATAGAGAACAGCCGCAGTCGCCAACAGGACGAGGGCCGTTGGAGACAGTTCCCAGGGTATGAACCAACGCAGCAGGGAGTCCATGTGTGGAAGGGAAAAAGAAAGTGCAATTCGCGATAAGAGACGCACTTTAACGCGCGGCGACAGTCTCGAGGTCGAGAGGCCGACAAGACATGAAAAACCCGGCGCGAGGCCGGCTTGACAAAGGGGGCGAACCGTTCAGTCGATGGTGCGCAGAACGTCCCGAAGGGTCGACATGATCTGATCGATCTGGCCGCGCTCGATGATGAGCGGCGGCGACAGCGCAAGGGTGTCGCCCGTGTACCGCACCAGCAGGCCGCGTGCGTAGCAGCCGACAAACGCTTCAAAGGCCCGTTTGCCCACGCCGACAGGCCGCGACTCCAGTTCGATGGCGCCGATCAGCCCGATATTGCGCAGGTCTTTGACGTGTCGCACGTCTCGCAGGGCGTGCAGAGCTTCCTGCCAGTAGTGTGCAATGCCGTCGTCCTGCACGCGGGTGAGCAGCTGGTCGCGCTTGTAAATCTTTTGCGCCGCGACGGCAGCGGCCATGGCTAGAGGATGGCCCGAATAGGTGTAACCGTGGAAAAATTCGACGGTGCCGTCCGGAGATCCGTTCACGACCGTGTCGTAAATGCCATTACGCACGAACACGGCGCCCAGCGGCACCGCCGCATTGTTCACCGCCTTGGCAGTGGTGATGATGTCGGGCGTGACCTTGAAATACTGTGCGGCAAACGGCGTGCCCAGCCGACCATAGCCGGTGATGACCTCATCGAAAATCAACAGAATGCCGTGTTTGTCGCATATCGCGCGCAGCCGTTCCAGATACCCCTTGGGCGGCACGAGCACACCGGTTGACCCAGCGACGGGCTCGACGATCACGGCGGCGATATTGCTCGCATCATGCAGCGCCACAATGCGTTCGAGCTCATCGGCAAGGTGTCCGCCCCATTCCGGTACGCCCCGCGAAAACGCCTGATGGTCAGGCGCGTAAGTGTGGGGCAGATGATCCACATTGGGCAGCAGCGAACCGCGGAAGGTCTTGCGATTCGCCACCATACCGCCCACGGAGATGCCCCCGAATCCCACGCCGTGATAGCCGCGCTCACGCCCGATGAACAGGGTGCGCGTTCCGTCACCGCGCGCCCGGTGATAGGCCAGGGCGATCTTCAGGGCCGAGTCCACCGACTCGGAGCCGGAGTTGGTGAAAAACACCTTTTTCAGATCGGCGGGAGCGATTTCGGCCAGCAGATTTGCCGCCTCGAACTGCACAGGGTGGCCCATCTGGAATGGGGGGGCATAGTCCATCTCCTGCGCCTGATGGGCAATGGCCGCGCTGATCTCCGGTCGGCCGTGGCCTGCGTTGACGCACCATAGGCCCGATGTGCCGTCCAGAATTTGACGTCCGTCGTGAGAGCGGTAATACATGCCTTGCGCACTGACGAGCAATCGGGGGGCGGCCTTGAACTGTCGGTTGGCAGTGAACGGCATCCAGAGCTGGTCCATCGACGGTAGCTCGGTCACTGCGCCAGAACGCTGAAGTTCGGCTTGATCCATGAAACTCTCCTGTGAACGGGGATATGTGTGGCTCCGGTGTTTCGGTCTGTGCCCCCTCAAATATAGCGAAGGCGTTGTGAAGTAGCGGCACCGCGCCAAAAAGAAAAAGCCCCGCAGGGCGGGGCTTTTTCGGTGAAGCAGTCAGCTCTAAGTCGGCAGCTTTCTTGAAACAGCTTACTTAGTGACCATGTGGGTACCGACAACCTCGACCACCGTGCGGCGGTTGGGGGCTTGGCATTCCACTTGGCTCTTGAAGGAGCCCTTGCAGCTCTTGGGATCGACGCGGAAGTCGGTCTTGCCCTTGCCTTCGACGTAGATCTTATCAGCCGGAACACCCTGGCTCACCAGATAAGCCTTCACGGCTTCAGCACGGCGAACGGAGAGCTTCTGGTTGTAAGCCACGCTGCCGAAGCTGTCGGTGTAGCCGGTGGCGATCACGACTTCCAGATTGATGGCCTTGATCTTGCCAGCCAGATCATCGAGCTTTTCCTTGCCAGCGGGCAGCAGAACAGCCTTGTTGAACTGGAAGAAGGCGTCGGCGTTGTAGGTGACCTTTTCGCTCACAGGCACAGGGGCCGGAGCGGGGGCGGGGGCGGGCGCAGGCGCGGCGGCAGGTGCGGGGGCAGGCGCCGGAGCAGGTTCAGCCTTGGCCACGACAGGCAGGCCACAAGCTTCGCTGGAGGCGGTTGCCGGCGTCCAGAAGTTGTCTTGCCAGCACAGCTTGTTGTCGCCGTTCATCCAGGTCAGACCGTACGGGTCTTGCCAGTTGTTGATGCTGCGAGCCTCACCGGCATGGGCAGCCGCCAGCGAAGATGTTGCGAGAACCGCAGCTGCGAACAATTTTGCGATTTTTTTGGGGTGGATCATGTTATTTCCTCTCGGTCGTTGATCGTTCATCGCAGCCAGAACTGCGTGTTGCCATAATAAGCGCCAGGATGCTTTGGGGTGTGAGCAATTGCCGCTTGAACTCGTTCACTGCCCGAGAACCCGACACCTGACGCATTCACTACTAGTAAACCCGAAGACATTGTGCCACAGCGTCTGTGACGTTCAATTGCTGAAACGATTCGTTTACGTTATGCCCCGAGGTGCGCATACCGACGTTGCGGTTTCGCAACATTAGCGTGATTTTTCTGCTCCACATTCCGTCATCCATTTCGCTGCTGCGCTGAAACCGGACCACGAAATACGGGCTGCTAACATCGTTCGCTTGACTGGGGGCGTGTCTGTTAGATGGGCGACGCCCGGTTTGTCGGGCCCGGTCTGGTCGCTCCGACGTCTGATCTATTGCTGCGAAGCACTCACTCATGTCCGTTTTTGCCAAAGAAACCCTGCCAATCAGCCTAGAGACGGAAATGCGTCGCTCCTACCTCGACTACGCGATGAGCGTGATCGTGGGTCGTGCACTTCCCGATGTGCGAGATGGCCTCAAGCCGGTTCATCGGCGCGTGCTGTATGCGATGCACGAATTGAGCAATGCCTGGAACCGGCCTTACAAAAAGTCGGCGCGCATCGTGGGTGACGTGATCGGTAAATACCACCCGCACGGTGACCAGTCGGTGTACGACACCATCGTGCGCATGGCGCAGGATTTTTCCTTGCGCTACATGCTGGTGGACGGACAGGGCAACTTCGGCTCGGTGGACGGCGACAACGCCGCGGCCATGCGCTACACCGAAATCCGGCTGTCGAAGATCGCGCACGAAATGCTGGCCGACATCGACAAGGAAACCGTCGATTTCGGCCCCAACTATGACGGCTCCGAGCAGGAGCCGCTGCTGTTGCCTGCGCGTCTGCCCAATTTGCTGATCAATGGCTCGTCGGGCATTGCGGTGGGCATGGCCACCAATATTCCGCCGCATAACCTGGGCGAGGTGCTCGACGCCTGTTTGCATTTGTTGCGCAACCCCGGGGCGACGATCGAGGAGTTGATGGAGCGCGTGCCTGCGCCCGACTTCCCGACAGCGGGCATCATCTATGGCACTTCGGGTGTGCGCGACGCTTACCGCACTGGACGCGGTCGGGTGGTGATGCGGGCGCGTTGCCACTTTGAAGATCTTGAAAAGGGTCAGCGTCAGGCCATCATCGTTGACGAGTTGCCGTACCAGGTCAACAAACGCACCTTGCTTGAGCGCATCGCCGAGCTGGTGCAAGAGAAAAAGATCGAGGGCATCAGCCACATCCAGGACGAGTCCGACAAATCGGGCATGCGCGTGGTCATCGAACTCAAGCGCGGCGAAGTGCCTGAGGTGGTGCTCAATAATCTGTACAAGCAGACCCAGCTGCAAGACACCTTTGGCGTCAACATGGTGGCGCTGGTGGATGGTCAGCCGCGTTTGCTCAACCTGCAGCAGATGATCGCGGCCTTTTTGTCGCACCGCCGCGAGATCATCACCCGCCGCACGGTGTTCGACCTACGCAAAGCGCGTGAACGTGGGCATGTGCTCGAAGGTCTGGCTGTGGCGCTGGCCAATGTCGATCGCATGATCGAACTCATCAAGGCCGCGCCCACGCCGCCGGTGGCCAAGGAACGTCTGCTGGCGCAGGCCTGGGAGCCGGGCGAGGCGCGCGCCATGCTGTCGCGCGTGGAGGGTGACATCACCCAGTTCCAACCCGACGATCTCGACGCGCGTTACGGCCTAAAACCCGACGGTTATTACCTCAGCGAGACGCAGGCGCAGGAAATCCTGCAGATGCGGCTGCAGCGCCTGACCGGCCTGGAGCAGGACAAGATCGTGAGCGAATACAAGGACGTCATGGAACAGATCGCCGATCTGCTCGACATCCTTGCCAAGCCTGAGCGCATGACCGAAATCATCACCACCGAAATGAGCACCTTGCGTGCCGAGTTCGGCGATGCGCGCCGTTCGCACATCGAGGTCAATGCTTACGACATCGACGTCGAAGACCTCATCACCCCGCAAGACCTGGTGGTCACCATCTCGCATTCGGGCTACGTCAAGAGCCAGCCTCTGGCGGAATACCGTGCGCAGCGCCGCGGCGGCCGGGGCAAGCTGGCCACGGGCACCAAGGAAGACGACTGGGTCGAGCAACTGTTCGTGGCCAACACCCACGACATGCTGCTGTGCTTCTCCAACCGGGGCCGGGTGTACTGGATGAAGGTATACGAGTCTCCGATGGGCGGACGCGGCTCGCGCGGCAAACCTCTGGTCAATCTGTTTCCGTTGCAGGCGGGTGAGAAGATCACCACCGTACTGCCGGTCAAGGCCTTCGACGAGCAGCACTATGTGTTCATGGCGACCGCGCGCGGCACGGTGAAAAAGACGCCGCTGACGGCGTTTGCCAACCGTCGTACCGCGGGCATCATCGCGGTCGGGCTCGATGACGACGACTACCTCATCGGTGCGGCCATTACCGATGGTCAGCACGACGTCATGTTGTTCTCGGATGCGGGCAAGGCGGTGCGTTTCGACGAGGCCGACGTACGCCCGATGGGCCGCGAGGCGCGCGGGGTGCGCGGCATGCAGCTTGAAGCCGATCAGTCCGTCATTGCCTTGCTGGTGGCCGAAGACGAAACCCAGAGCGTGCTCACCGCCACGGAAAACGGCTTCGGCAAGCGCACGTCCATCACCGAGTACACCCGTCATGGGCGCGGTACCAAGGGCATGATCGCCATCCAGACTTCGGAGCGCAACGGCAAGGTGGTGGCGGCCTGCCTGGTGCGCACCAGCGATGAAATCATGCTCATCACCGATACCGGTGTGCTGGTGCGCACGCGGGTGGAAGAGATTCGTGAAATGGGCCGGGCGACGCAGGGGGTCACCCTGATCGCGCTCGACGCCAAGGCGCATCTCATCCAGGTGCAACCGGTGGTGGAGGCGGACGACGACGAGTTGCCCCCGACCGAGCCGCCCCCGGCGGAAGACGGCGGCGCCGACACGGCCGCGGAGTGAGCCGAGATGGTCAAGCAACGCCCCTATAACTTCTCCGCCGGGCCGGCCGCCATTCCTGAAGAGGTGCTGGAACAGGCCGCGGCCGAGATGCTCGACTGGCACGGCTGCGGCATGAGCGTGATGGAAATGAGCCACCGCGGGCCGCAGTTCGAGTCCATCATCGCGCAGGCCGAGGCCGATCTGCGCGAGTTGCTGCAGATCCCTGACGACTACGCCGTGCTGTTCATGCAAGGCGGGGCGATTGCGGAGAACGCCATTGTTCCGCTGAATCTATCGCGCGGGGCCAAGGCCGACTATGTGGTGACCGGAAGCTGGTCGCAAAAAAGCCAGCAGGAAGCGCGTAAATACTGCGATGTGCACTTGAGCGCCAGCGCCCACGACGATCAAGGCTACGGCAGCATTCCCGACAACGCCGCCTGGAGCATTCGCCCCGACGCGCAATATCTGCACGTCTGCACCAACGAAACCATCGACGGGGTGGAGTTTCACTTCGTGCCCGAGAGCCGCGGCGTGCCGCTGGTGGCCGATATGTCCTCGCATCTGTTGTCGCGTGCAGTGGAGGTGTCGCGCTACGCCTGCATCTATGGCGGTGCGCAAAAGAACATCGGCCCGGCAGGACTCACTCTGGTCATTGTTCGCCGCGATCTGCTGGGCCATGCCCTGCCGCATTGCCCCAGCGCGTTCGACTATGCCGTGGTGGCGGCCAATCATTCCATGTTCAACACGCCGCCCACTTACGCGATCTACATCGCCGGACTGGTGTTGCAGTGGATCAAGCGTCAGCGTTTCGATGGGCTTGAAGGGTTGGCCGCGGTGGAAGCGCGCAATATTGCCAAGGCGCATCTGCTGTATGACGCGCTCGACGGCTCGCAGCTTTACGAAACCCGCGTGTCGCGCGATTGCCGCTCGCGCATGAATGTGCCGTTTCATCTGCGTGATACCGCTTTGAACACCGCTTTCCTGCAAGGCGCCGAGGCGGCTGGGCTGCTGCAACTCAAGGGGCACAAGTCGGTGGGCGGCATGCGGGCCTCGATCTACAACGCCATGCCGCTTGAAGGCGTGCAGGCGCTGGTGAACTACTTGCAAGACTTTGAAAAACGCCACGGCTGAAATCCGATGAGCCAAGATTCCCAAGATGACCTGAGCCCCTGGCGTGACCAGATCGACGCCCTCGACAAACAGATTCTGGCGCTGCTCAACCAGCGGGCCGAAGCCGCGCAGCAGATCGGCCATATCAAGCAGCGCTTGAACATGCCGGTGTTCCGCCCCGAGCGTGAACGTCAGGTGATCGAAAAGCTGCATGAGCACAATGCTGGGCCGCTGCGCAATGCCGGCGTGAGCGCCATCTGGCGCGAAGTCATGTCGGCCTGCCGCGCTCTGGAGGCGCCGCAGCGCGTGGCGTATCTGGGCCCTGCGGGCACGTTCAGCGAGCAGGCGGCGCGGCGGTTCTTCGGTGCCAGTGCGCAAGGCTTTCCCTGCGCGACCATCGACGATGTGTTTCGCAGCTATCTGAGTGGTGAGAGCGAGTTCGCCATCGTGCCGGTGGAAAACAGTACCGAAGGCGCGGTGGCGCGCAGCATGGACCTGCTGCTGGCGCATCCGGTGCATCTGTGCGGCGAGGTCAGTTTGCCGGTGCGGCATTTCCTGATGCGGCAGATGCCCGATCTACAGGGCATCCAGACGGTCGCTGCGCACCCCCAAGCTTTGGCCCAGTGCGCGGGCTGGCTACGTGCGCATCTGCCCAATGCTGAAATTCGACCCGTATCGAGCAATGCCGAGGGCGCCCGGCTGGCTGCGGAAGACGCCAGCATCGCCGGGATCGCCGCCGAGGCGACCGCGGTGCTTTACGGTCTGCACATCGCCGCGCGCGCCATTCAGGACGAGGCGCAGAACACCACGCGCTTTGTCGTGCTCGGCGCGGCGCAGCCCGAACCCACCGGGTCCGACCGCACCAGCCTCATCCTCTCCGTGCCCAACCGCGCCGGTGCGGTGTACGACCTGCTCAAACCGCTGGCCGCGCATGGGGTGAGCATGACCCGGTTCGAGTCGCGCCCGGCGCGCTCGGGCGAATGGGAATACGCTTTTTATATCGACGTCGAAGGGCACCAAGACGAACCCCGTGTGGCAACCGCGTTGCGCGAGCTGCAAGGAGTGTGCGCGATGTACAAGTGCCTGGGCTCCTACCCCATCGATAAAAAACCACGCGACAACTGAGCTGAGCACGGCTCGCATCTCCCGAGAGTTTGAACATGTCAGAACAACACGCCACCCAAGCCCGCTGGGGCGCCGATTACGTCCAGGCCATTTCACCTTACGTCGGGGGCAAGCCCATCGCCGAAGTCGCGCGGCAGTTTGGTTTGCAGCCCGAGCGCATCGTCAAGCTGGCCTCGAATGAAAACCCGCTGGGCATGTCGCCCAAGGCGCGTGAGGCCATCGTGGCCGCGATGGCCGATAGCACCCGCTACCCCGACAACGACGGCTACGCGCTGAAACAGGCGCTGGCCAGCAAGCTGAGTGTGCCGGCCGAGTGGATCACCCTCGGCCATGGTTCGAGCGACCTGCTGGAAATGGCTGCGCGCGCCTTGCTGACCGACGCCGATGCCGGCATGTATTCGCGCTACAGCTTCATCGTTTACACGCAAGCGGTGCAGGGCGTGGGGGCAACGCATCAGGTCGTGCCCGACCGCGATTTTGGTCACGACCTGCCCGCCATGCTGGCCGCCATCACCCCGCAGACCAAGCTGATCTTCGTGGCAAACCCCAACAATCCAACCGGCACGTTTTTGCCGGCTGACGAGTTGCACGACTTTCTGCGCAAGGTGCCGCCGCACATCGCCGTGGTGCTCGACGAAGCCTATGTGGAATACATCGAACCCGCGCTGCGTTACGACAGCATGGCTTGGGTGCGCGAATTTCCCAATCTGATTGTTTCGCGCACCTTTTCCAAGGCTTACGGCCTGGCGGGCCTGCGCATGGGCTACGGCGTGTCGCAGCCGGCGCTGACCGATGTGCTCAACCGGGTGCGCTCGGCCTTCAACACCAGCACGCTAGGACAGGCCGCGGCGCTTGCCGCGCTGGACGATCTGGCTTTCATCGATCAGGCCTATGCGGTCAACCGGGCCGGTCAGGCGCAGCTGGCTGCGGCGTTCGATGAGCTGGGCCTGCGCTACATCCCCTCGCAAGGCAACTTCATTCTGGTGAAGGTGGGCGATGACGCAAAGGCTGGCGCGCGATTGAATCTGGCGCTGTTGCAGCGCGGCGTGATCGCCCGTCCGGTGGACAACTACGGACTGCCCCAATGGCTGCGCATTTCGGTGGGTACCGAGGCGGAAAACGCTACCTGCATCGCCGCACTGCGCGACCACTATGCCGCAAGCTGAGGCCATGGACACTGTGATCGGCGACGAAGCCTCTGTACAGTTCGAGCGTCTGGCCATTCTCGGGGTCGGTCTGCTCGGCGGCTCGTTCGCCTTGGCTGCGCGTCGAGCCAAGCTGGCGCGGCGCGTCGTGGGCTACAGCAAGTCGCCCACGACCACCCGCACCGCGCTGGAACGCGGCATCATCGACGAAGAGGCTGATTCGGCGCTGCGTGCGGTGCATGGCGCCGATCTCGTGCTGCTGGCCGTGCCGGTGGTGTCCACCGGCGATCTGCTCAAGCAGTTGCGGCACGGGCTGGAGCCCCACGCCCTGGTGATGGACGTCGGCAGCACCAAGGGCAATGTGGTGGCGGCGGCGCAGTCGCAACTCGGCGCGCGGCAAAGCCAGTTCGTGCCCTGCCACCCAATAGCGGGTAAGGAAAAGAGCGGGGTGCTGCATGCCGAAGCCGGTTTGTTCGACGGCAAGCGCGTGGTCATCACGCCGCTTGCGGCCAACAGCGACAGCTTTGTGGACATCGCCACCCAGGCGTGGGAGTCGATCGGCGGCGTGGTCTCGGTGATGTCGCCCGAAGAGCACGATGCGGCCTTTGCCGCCGTCAGCCACCTGCCGCATCTGCTGGCGTTCAGCTATGTGTATGCGCTCTCCAGCCAGCCGCAGGGCAGCGCCTTTTTGCAACTGGCCGGACCGGGGTTTCGCGACTTCAGCCGCATCGCCGGGGGCGATCCGCACATGTGGCGCGACGTGCTGCAGGCCAATCGCGACGAAGTGCTGCGGCAACTGCAACTCTACAAACAGGCGCTGGCGGGTTTCGAGGCGCAGATTCAGCAGGGCAACTGGAGCGCGGTCGAGGCGCTGATTCGCCGCGCCAGCCAGGTGCGGCAGGGCTGGGACGCTCCGGCGTCGTCCGATGATGAAGTCTGAAGCGCGCGATCTGCCGCCGCTCATCGGCGCGGGCGGACGGGTGAAGCTGCCCGGTTCCAAGAGCATTTCCAATCGCGTCCTGCTGCTCGCCGCGCTGGCCGAGGGGCAGACCGAGATCACCGGCCTGCTCGATTCCGACGACACCCGCGTTATGCTCGCTGCGCTGCAAGCGCTGGGCATTGCCGTGCGGCGCGAGGGCCAGACGGCTCATGTGCAGGGCGGGGCAGGGCGCTTTCCGGCAGCGCAGGCCGATCTGTTCATGGGCAACGCGGGCACCGCGATCCGGCCGCTGACCGCCGCGCTGGCGCTGCTGGGGGGAGACTATGCGCTGCACGGCGTGCCCCGCATGCATGAACGCCCGATCGGCGATCTGGTCGATGCGCTGCGGCAGTTCGGTTGCGACATCCGCTACACCGGGCAGGAAGGCTATCCGCCGCTGCACATCGGGGCCAGCCATTTCCGCCTGAATGGCGACGTGGCCGTGCGCGGCGATGTCTCCAGCCAGTTTCTCACCGCCCTGTTGCTGGCGCTGCCACTCAAGGCGAGCGATCACGACATCGCCATTGCGGTGCAGGGCGAGCTGATTTCCAAACCCTATATCGAGATCACCCTCAACCTGCTGCGGCGCTTTGGCGTGCAGGTGCAACGCACCGGGTGGGAACGGTTTGTCATTCCTGCGGGCAGTCGCTTGCGCAGCCCTGGCCGCATCGCCGTGGAGGGCGATGCTTCGTCGGCGTCTTACTTTCTGGCGGCGGGCGTGCTGGGTCAATGGCACGGCAAGGGCGCGCCGGTGCGGGTGGAGGGCGTGGGGCGCGACAGCATTCAGGGCGACGTGGCGTTTGCGCGCGTGCTCGAAGACCTCGGCGCCCAGGTGCGCTGGGGCGACGACTTTATCGAAACCGACGGCCTGCAAGCCGGATTGACCGCGCTGCGCGGCGGCGACATCGACTGTCTGGCCATTCCCGACGCGGCCATGACCCTGGCGATTACCGCGCTGTTCGCCGACGCGCCCACCACGCTGACCGCCATCGGCAGTTGGCGCGTGAAAGAAACCGACCGCATCCACGCCATGGCCACCGAGTTGACCAAGCTCGGGGCGCAGGTCGAATCCGGCCCCGACTGGCTGCGTGTGCATCCCTTGCCCGCAGCGCAGTGGCGCAGTGCGGCCATCGCCACTTACGACGATCACCGCATGGCCATGTGTTTTTCGCTCGCCAGCTTCGGCCATGCCGACATCCGCATTCTCGATCCGGGCTGTGTGGCCAAGACCTACCCCGGCTATTTCGACGACTTTGCCCGCATTGCCCGGCCCGTGCCGGTCATCGCCATCGACGGCCCCACCGCCTCCGGCAAAGGCAGTATCGCCACCGCCGTGGCCGAGGCGCTGGGCTTCGATTGCCTCGACTCGGGCGTGCTCTACCGCCTCATCGCCTGGGAGGCATTGCAGCAGGGCGTGCCGCTGGACGACAGCGACGCGCTGGCCCGGCTCGCGGCCGATCTGCCCGTGACCTTTACTGCGGGCGGCATCGTCCTGAACGGACAAGTTTTCGACGCGGCACAACTTCGCACCGAAGCCGTCGGGCAAGCCGCTTCGACCATCGCCGCCATTCCCTCCGTGCGCGAAGCCTTGTTTGCCTTGCAGCGCAGCTTTCGCCGCGCGCCGGGGCTCGTGGCCGATGGTCGAGACATGGGCACTGTCGTCTTTCCAGACGCCCCCCTCAAGGTCTTCCTCACCGCCAGTGCCCACAGTCGCGCCGAGCGCCGGTATAAGCAATTGATTTCACAAGGGATTCCCGCTATACTAGCCGACGTTTTTGCGGAGCTTGAGTTGCGCGACGCACGCGATACCCAGCGTGACGTGGCTGCGCTGAAGCCCGCGCCAGACGCCCAACTGCTTGACAGCACCGATTTGAGCCTTGAGCAAACGGTTGAAGCTGTGTTGGCTTTGTGGCGTCAATCCGTCTGAACGCGCGCCCTGCGCGTCTCAGTTTTTTCTCTCTCCAACCCCACGGTCTTTCGTGGTTTGAAGGTCTTAACTCAATGTCCTCTGTCTCCCCAAGTGCTGCTTCCACCGAGTCGTTTGCCGCACTGTTTGAAGAATCCCTGCAATCACGCGACATGCGCACCGGCGAAGTCATTACCGCCGAAGTCGTGGCGGTCGATCAGAACTTTGTCGTGGTCAACGCCGGGCTGAAGTCCGACGCCTACATCCCCATCGAAGAGTTCCACAACGATCAGGGTGAAGCCGACGTTCACGTCGGCGATTTCGTCTCGGTTGCCATCGACGCGCTGGAAAACGGCCGCGGCGACACCGTGCTGTCGCGCGACAAGGCCAAGCGCCTGGCCTCCTGGCTGTCGCTGGAGAAGGCACTGGAAACCGGCGAATTCGTCGAAGGCACCACGACCGGCAAGGTCAAGGGCGGCCTGACCGTCATGGTCAACGGCATTCGCGCCTTCCTGCCCGGCTCGCTGCTCGACACGCGGCCGGTGAAAGACACCACGCCGTACGAGAACAAGACCATGGAGTTCAAGGTCATCAAGCTCGACCGCAAACGCAATAACGTGGTGCTGTCGCGCCGCGCCGTGGTCGAAGCCAGCCAAGGCGAAGAACGCGCCAAACTGCTCGAAACCCTGCAAGAAGGCTCGCTGGTCACCGGCGTGGTCAAGAACATCACCGACTACGGCGCCTTCGTCGACCTCGGCGGCATCGACGGCCTGCTGCACATCACCGATCTGGCCTGGCGTCGTGTGCGTCACCCCAGCGAAGTGGTCACCCCCGGTCAGGAAGTCACGGCCAAAGTGCTCAAGTTCGACGCCGAGAAGGGCCGCGTTTCCCTGGGCCTCAAGCAGATGGGCGACGACCCGTGGCATGGCGTTTCGCGCCGTTACCCCGCGGGCACGCGTCTGTTCGGTAAGATCACCAACATCGCCGAGTACGGTGCGTTCGTCGAGATCGAGCCGGGCATCGAAGGCCTGGTGCACGTCTCCGAAATGGACTGGACCAACAAAAACGTCGCTCCGAGCAAAGTGGTGCAACTGGGCGACGAGGTCGAAGTGCAAGTGCTGGAAATCGACGAAGACCGTCGCCGCATCAGCCTGGGCATGAAGCAGTGCCGCGCCAACCCCTGGGACGAATTCGCCGCCAACCACAAGCGTGGCGACAAGGTTGCCGGCCCGGTCAAGTCGATCACCGATTTTGGCGTGTTCATCGGCCTGCCCGGTGGCATCGACGGCCTCATCCACCTGTCCGACCTGTCCTGGAACGACACCGGCGAGTCGGAAGTGCGCAACTACAAGAAGGGCCAGGACGTCGAAGCCGTGGTGCTGGCCATCGACATCGAGCGCGAGCGCATTTCGCTGGGTATCAAGCAGATGCTCGACGATCCGTTCATGTCGTTTGCCGCGCTGAATGACAAGGGCAAGATCGTCGAAGGCACCGTGAAAGCGGTGGACCCCAAGGGCGCCACCATCGATCTGGGCAGCGACATCGAAGGCTATTTGCGTGCTTCCGAGATCTCGCGCGAGCGCGTCGAAGACGCCCGCAACGTGCTCAAGGAAGGCGATCAAGTCTCTGCGGTCGTCGTCAACATCGACCGCAAAACCCGCAACATCCAGTTGTCGGTCAAGGCGAAAGACGCCGCCGAACAGCAGGAAGCCATGGACCGTCTGGCGGGCGACACCCGCGAAGCCGGTACCACCAACCTCGGTGCGCTGCTGCGCGCCAAGATGGACAAAGGCTCCTGATCAGTTGCGTTGCTCGTTTGCATTGATCGACTCGCCCGTGCGGGCTGCTGTGTTGGGTAGCGTCGAACTTGGCGCAAACCCAACGCGGTCCTGATGTGCGGCGGCCTACGGTGTTCACCGGGGCCGCCGTTTTCACCTTTACCCCTTATGACTCGCTCTGATCTCGTTGAAATCCTGGCCGCTCAGTTTCCTCAACTGACCCACCGCGACGCTGAACTGTCTGTGAAGACCATTCTCGACGCGTTGGCGCAGGCCCTCGATGACGGGCATCGTGTCGAAATCCGGGGCTTCGGCAGCTTCAGCGTCAGCCATCGTTCGGCCCGCATCGGGCGCAATCCGCGCTCGGGTGAGCAGGTGGCCGTGCCCGAGAAGCGCATCCCGCATTTCAAGCCGGGCAAGACTCTGCGTGAACTGGTGGATTACCAGACCGAAGAGCGCAAGGTGGATGGGCGAAACCAGCCCGAGAACGTCGTCGATTGAGCGTGCTTTAGCGGTCGATTCTGACGGCTGAACCCTAGGAGTCTGTCGGACTTGAGGATCGCGGGCTGCAAAATGGCGCTGCGGCGCCCTGCGCCAGCGGCTTTTTGCTCCATAGCGACGGCTATGGAGCGGCAAATCCGCCGCCACAGGGCATCCACACCGCCATTTTTCGCCATCCACGCCCCAAGCCCGACAGACTCCTAGTCCCGTGCCCTGCGAAGGGCACGGGACTTTTTTATGGGGCAGTCGGCAAACGCGCGATCTGCTCTTTCACCTTGACCAGCAGCGCCTGGAAATCGCTTAGACGCTCGTGCTCCTGCGCCACCACGGCCGCCGGAGCGCGATCGACGAAACTGGCGTTGGAGAGCTTGCCTTGTGCCTTGGCGATTTCGGCTTGCAGACGCTGCGCCTCCTTGCCCAGACGCGCGTGCTCCGCTGCGGCGTCCACCTCGACGAACAGGGCGAACTGCGTGGCGCCCAGCGCGGTGGTAGGCGCGGATTGCGTGGCAGCTTTCCAAGCGGTCTCGTCGGCGAACACCTTGACCTCCGACACTTTGGCCAGGGCTTGCAGGGCGGGGCGGTGGCGCTCGATCAAGCTCACGTCGCCGCAGGCCAGCAGCGGCAGACGCTGCGCCGGTGAAACGCCCAGTTCGCCGCGTAGATTGCGGCAGGCGTCGACCAGTTGCTTGAAGGCGGCGATTTCCGCTTCGGCAGCAGCGTCGATCTTTTCGGGTTGCGCCAGCGGGTAGGGCGCCACGGCCAGGCTGGCGCCGCTGCGCCCGGCCAGCGGCGCGACGGTCTGCCAGAGTTCTTCGGTGATGAAGGGCATGATGGGGTGGGCCAGACGCAGCACGGCCTCCAGCGTGCGCACCAGGGTGCGACGGGCGGCGCGCTGTTGCTGCGGCGTGCCGTGGGCGATCTGGGTCTTGGCGATTTCCAGATACCAGTCGCAATACTCATCCCAGACGAATTGGTAGATGGCCTGGGCGGCGAAGTCCAGGCGGTAGTCGGCAAAGCCCTGCGCCACCTGCTGTTCGGTGCGCTGCAGTTGCGAGGCGATCCAGCGGTCGGCGGCGCTGAAGTGCATATAGCCGTCGGGGCCGCAGTCGCCGTCGCTGAAGTGCATATAGCCGTCGGGGCCGCAGTCGCCGTCGCCGGACCGCTCCAAGGCGGCGACCGCCCCCTCGGGGGGCAGCGAGCCTTGGCGAGCGTGGGGGCTGTTGCCTACGCCACATTGATCCATGCCACGGTCGAAGGCTTCGAGTCCATCGACCTGCATCAGCACAAAGCGCGTGGCGTTCCACAGCTTGTTGCAAAAGTTGCGGTAGCCCTCGCAGCGCTTGGTGTCGAAGTTGATATTGCGGCCCAGCGTGGCCATCGAGGCAAAGGTGAAGCGCAGGGCGTCAGCGCCGTAGGCGGGAATGCCGCCCGGGAATTCCTTCTCGGTGGCCTTGCGCACTGCGGGTGCGGTTTCGGGTTTGCGCAGGCCAGTGGTGCGTTTGTCGAGCAGGGGGGCGAGTTCGATGCCGTCGATCAGATCGACCGGGTCGAGCACATTGCCCTCGCTCTTGCTCATTTTCTTGCCGTGCGCGTCGAGCACCAGACCGTGGATGTAAACGTGCTTGAACGGCACCTTGCCGGTGAAGTGGGTGGTCATCATGATCATCCGGGCAACCCAGAAGAAAATGATGTCGAAGCCTGTGACCAGCACCGAGGAGGGCAGGAACAGGTCCATCTCCTTCGTCGGCTCGGGCCAGCCCAGGGTGGAGAAGGGCACCAGCGCGGAGGAATACCAGGTGTCGAGCACGTCCGGGTCTCGGGTGAGCGAGCGGTTGTAGCCCGCGGCGGACGCCTTGTCGCGCGCCTCGGCTTCGCTGCGGGCGACAAAAATTTCGCCGTTCTCGCCGTACCACGCCGGTATCTGGTGGCCCCACCAAAGCTGGCGCGAAATGCACCAGTCCTGAATATTGGCCATCCACTGGTTGTAAGTGTTCACCCAGTTTTCGGGGACGAACTTCACCTCGCCGTCGGCCACCGCGTCGATGGCCTTTTGCGCAATGCTCTTGCCGTCCGGGCCGGGCTTGGTGGTGGCCACGAACCACTGGTCGGTGAGCATGGGCTCGACGATCTGGCCGGTGCGCGCACAGACCGGCACCATGTTTTTGTGCGGCACCGCTTTTTCGAGAAAGCCCTGGGCTTCCAGGTCTTTGAGCAGCGCCTTGCGCGCGGCGTAGCGGTCGAGCCCCTGGTACGCGGCAGGGCCGTTTTCATTGATGCGCGCGTCGTCGGTGAAGATGGTGATCAGCGGAATGTCGTGGCGCAGCGCGCAGGCGTAATCGTTGAAGTCGTGCGCGCCGGTGATTTTCACGCAGCCCGAGCCGAAATCGCGCTCGACGAAGCCATCGGCGATGATGGGAATCTTGCGGTCGCACAGCGGCAGATCGACATACTTGCCGATGAACTTGGCGTAGCGTTCATCTTCTGGATGCACCGCCAGCGCGCCGTCGGCCATCATGGTTTCGGGCCGGGTGGTGGCGATGTGCATGCCGCGCACGCCGTCGATGGGCCCGTCGCTGAACGGGTAGAGGATGTGCCACATGAAGCCGTCGTGCTCCTGGCTTTCCACCTCCAGATCGCTCACCGCGCTCTTGAGCACCGGGTCCCAGTTCACCAGCCGCTTGCCGCGATAGATCAAGCCTTGTTCGTAAAGCTGCACGAAGGTCTCCACCACGGCCTTGGACAGCTTTTCGTCCATGGTGAAGTACTCGTGCTCCCAGCTCACCGAGTCGCCCATGCGGCGCATCTGGCCGGTGATGGTGTTGCCCGACTGCTGCTTCCATTCCCACACTTTTTCGACAAACTTGTCGCGCCCCAGGTCGTGGCGGCTCAGTCCCGCAGCCTGCAATTGCCGCTCCACCACGATCTGCGTGGCAATGCCCGCATGGTCCATGCCCGGCACCCATAGGGTGTTGTCGCCGCGCATGCGGTGGTAGCGCACCAGAGTATCCATCACCGTCTGGTTGAACGCATGGCCCATGTGCAGCGTGCCCGTGACGTTGGGCGGCGGCAGTTGCACGCAGAACGACGGTTTGGCGGCGTCCAGCGTGGGGGCGAACACGCCCAGCTCCTCCCAGCGCTGAGTCCAGCGGGCTTCGATGTTGTGGGGCTCAAACGATTTGGCGAGTTCGGTCATGGGAATGTGCGGGTGCGCGGCGGCTTGTCGCGGTTCGGATGAAATGCGCTGGGCACGGCAAATGACGCGACGCCCAAGCAAAGCGCCCGATTTTACGGGCGCGCGTCGCGCCGTTCTACACTCAATAAATGTCTTGTCCCGATTCCAGCCGTTCCGCAAGGTATTCGCTCTGGCGAGGCCTCCTCGCCGCGGTATCTGGTCTGTATCTGGCCGGAGCGCTCAGCGGTTGCGCCGCATTGCTGCCGCGCGGCGAGGCGCAGACCAGCAAGCCCTGGAGCAACTTCTCCCAGGCGCATGCCGCGTATGAACGGATTACGCCTTACCGCACCACAACCGCCCAGTTGCGTCAGGAGGGCATCGACCCTTTGACCACGCCCAATATCACCATCCTGAACTACGCCGATATCGTGCGGCGGCTGCTGCCGCCCTCGGGCAATGACTTGGCCCTCGATCCCGGCATCCGCGACTGCATGCAGGCGCAAACCGCCTGTCGTGGTTTTGAGATCGACCAGCGCCATATCGACCGCAAGCGCGTGGGCAATTTCTGGCTCGACTTTCTCGACTTCCGTCGCGAAACCGTCACTACCGGCTGGCGTTTCAACATGCTCTTGCTCGTGGTGGATGATCGCGTGGTCTATAAGCTCTGGGGCGGGCAGCCTGAAATCTCGGAGGTGGAAACCACGCGCAATCCACTGGGGCCGCTGCAGGGCTTCGGTCAATCGGTGCTCGGGCGATACTGAGCGCCAACGCGGGCGGCAAGCCAACTTCGGACGGCCTTGGGTTGCCTGCGAGCGGCACCCGGCGAGCACACGACGCTGTGGTTTAAAATTGCGTTTTTTCACAACAAGGCTGCGCGATAGAGCGCCAGCCGCCGGTGGTTCCCTTACCCACCGTCCAAGCAAAAAGGTCGTCCATGTTGTTCACGCTTGACTTGAGCGCCGCTCGCCAGCGCGCCGTGGTGGCCGCTCTGGCCGCGCTGCATATCGCCATCATCATCGCCAGCAACTATCTGGTGCAGTTGCCCATCACCCTGTTCGGCCTGCACACCACCTGGGCGGCGTTCAGCTTCCCGCTGGTTTACGTCGCGACCGATCTCACCGCCCGGCTGCTCGGGGCGGGCCCGGCGCGGCGCGTGGTGCGCTGGGTGATGCTGCCGGCCCTCGTGCTGTCCTACGCCATCTCGGTGCTGTTTCACGACGGTGCGTTTGCCGGGTGGGCGGCGCTGGGCGGGTTCAACCTGTTCGTATTCCGCATCGCTATGGGCAGTTTCATCGCCTACGCCGTGGGGCAGATGCTCGATATTTTTGTGTTCTCGCGCCTGCGCGCCACGCTGGCCGGTAGCCGCCATTGGTGGCTGGCGCCCTCGGTGTCGAGCGTATTCGGCAATCTGGTGGACAGCGTGCTGTTCTTCTCCATCGCCTTCTACGCCAGCAGCGACCCCTTCATGGCCGCGCACTGGGTGGAGATCGCGCTGGTGGATTACGCGGTCAAGCTGGCAATGGCCGTGCTCGGCGTGCTGCCGCTGTACGGCCTGCTGCTGGCCGGGCTGCAGCGCTGGCTGGCGCGTAGCGCGGTGCAGGCTGTGGCGGCTTGAAGGGATGTGAACGGGCGCTCCCGAATGAACGCTCCCGAATGAACGCTCACAAATGAACGCTCACAATAGGCCAAGCCGAACCGCCGTGGCCTACGCAGAAGCCGCGCGCGCGTAGCTCTCGGTCTCGGTCAGCGCCCAATCGATCGACTCGCCCAGCGCGGGCTTGTCGGGGGCGCGAATCGCCTCCCACGCGACCGCCGCAGCGTTTGACGTCTTCATGGCCAGCAGCGCCTCCCGAATCGCCGCCAGACGGTCGCCTGAAAGAAGTCCGGCCATCCGCTTGCCCATAGGCCCGGTCGGGCTGTGCCGAGTCACCGCCCGCCAGTCAAACAGATCGCGCGGCGTCAATGCCCAGCCCCGATAGAACAATTTTTTGGCGAGAACTTCTTCTATCGGCTCAAGCGCAAAAGACACCTCGGCCGCGAACTCGTCGGGCAGACCCAGCAGCGACATGCTCACGATGAAATCGATCTCCCCCGCCGGACATCGCAGTTTCAGCGCGCTGGCCGATTCTTCATAGCCCGTCACGACCGATTCGAAACGATCATTCAGCCGTGGCGAGAGATAGCCGATCCACTGTGGATCGCGGATGAACAGATCGATGTCGTCACTGATCCGGTGATCAAGGGCCAGCATCAGCCTGGTGCCGCCGCCCAGCCTGGGGTGCATGGCAACCCCCGCGTGTTGTTCGGCATCCGTCACCAAATCAACCGCGATGCGGGCAAGCTCAAGCCAAGAACCGCTGGTTTTGAAGCGCAGCACGTCGTGGTGTGTGGTCATGTTCGAGGTCATGTCCGCTGCGCGACCAGTTGCTCCCAGGCCTTGACGCGCGGCAGGCCATCTGCCAGGGATTCGGTGTAAAGCTGATGGGCGTGCTGCCAGTCTGACTGCGCCTCGCGGGCGCAGCTCAAGATGAGCGCTGGATCGATCTCGACGAACACGCTGTGCAGCAGCCCGCGAACCAGCGGCGCCTCTGGGCCGCTCGCCAAATTCACCACGCTGCCCTCGCGCAACGCCCGCGCGAGATCCTCGGCGCGAACTACCGTGCCGACAGCCGCATTCAGGTGTCCGACCGCGAGATCGAGTTTGCTGTGCATGCGGCCATTTTGCCGCAAATCGCCATGCCGAACGCCGGCCCGCAGGGCAGCGCGCGCGGTCGCCCTACCATCGCGCAAAACGCCGCCCACGCCATGACCGATCATCCCTCCGCAGCCCTCACTGCCGCCGCGCACCCCGACGCCGCCCGCGCCGCCGACTTCATCGCCCGCTGGAGCGGCGTCGCCGCCTCCGAACTCTCCACCGCCCAGAGCTTCGTGCGCGAGTTGTGCGAGCTGCTCGGCGTGCCCGTGCCGCACCCCACGCCCGAGCTCGACTACATGTTCGAGCGGCCCATCACCTTTCGCCACGGCGACGGCAGCAGCAGCCCCGGCCGCATCGACTGCTACCGGCGCGGCGCCTTCGTGCTCGAAGCCAAGAAGCTGCGCGCCGGCGCCGACACCCGCCGCTTCGACGACGCTCTGCTGCGCGCCCGCGCCCAGGCGGAGGGCTACGCCCGCGCGCTCGAACCCGCCGAACTCGCCGCGGGCGGCCGTCCGCCCTTTCTGCTCGTGGTCGATGTCGGCCAGGTGATCGAGCTTTACGCCGAATTCACTCGCAGCGGCGCCACCTACACCCCGTTTCCCGATCCCCGCAGCCACCGCATCGCGCTCGCCGACCTCGCCCGCGCCGAGGTGCGCGACACCCTGCGCCGCATCTGGCTCGACCCGCTCGGCCTCGACCCCGCCCGCGCCAGCGCCCGCGTCACCCGCGAAGTCGCCGCGCAACTGGCCGAACTCGCCCGCTCGCTCGAAGCCAGCGGCCACGCCCCGCAGCTTGTCGCCGCCTACCTCACCCGCTGCCTGTTTTCCATGTTCGCCGAGGACGTCGGCCTGCTGCCCGGCGCGGCCGAAGGCGGGCAGGGCGACCAAGGCGGCTTCGTCACCCTGCTCAAGCGCCACCGCGACGACCCCGTCACCCTGCAGCGCATGCTCGCCGCCCTCTGGGCCGACATGGACCGCGGCGGCTTCTCCGTCGCCCTGGCGCAGACCGTGCTGCGCTTCAACGGCAAGTTGTTCAAGGGCGCGGCCGACGACGCCTACTCCCTGCCGCTCACCCGCGCGCAGGTCGATCTGCTGCTCGCCGCCGCCCGCGCCAACTGGCGCGAAGTCGAGCCCGCCATCTTCGGCGCCCTGCTCGAACGCGCGCTCGACCCCGCCGAACGCCACGCCCTCGGCGCCCACTACACCCCGCGCGCCTACGTCGAACGCCTCGTGCTGCCCACCGTGATGGAACCCCTGCGCCGCGAATGGGCCGACGCCCAGGCCGCCGCGCTGCTGCTCGCCCACGAAGCCGCCGAACTCGACGGCCGCCCGCGCGACGCCAAGATGGACGCCGCCCGCGCCGAACTCCGCCGCTTTCATCACCGCCTGTGCACCCTGCGCGTGCTCGACCCCGCCTGCGGCAGCGGCAACTTCCTCTACGTCACCCTCGAACACCTCAAGCGCCTCGAAGGCGAAGTGCTCAACCAGCTTGCCGCCCTTGGCGAAACCCAGAACAAACTCGCGTTAGAGGGCGAAACTGTCACCCCGCAGCAGCTTCTCGGCCTCGAAGTCAACGCCCGCGCCGCCGCGCTGGCCGAACTCGTGCTGTGGATCGGCTACCTGCAATGGCACATCCGCACCCGCGGCGACCGCGCCGTGGCCGAACCCGTCGTGCACGACTACGGCAACATCGTCTGCCGCGACGCCGTGCTCGCCTGGAGCGCCCAGCGCCCCCTGCTCGACGCCCAGGGCCAGCCCCGCACCCGCTGGGACGGCCGCACCTACACCGCCCACCCCGCCACCGGCGAGCCCGTCCCCGACCCCGCCGCCCAAGTGCCGCAATGGGCCTACGACCAACCCCGCCCCGCCGACTGGCCGCAGGCCGACTACATCGTCGGCAACCCGCCCTTCATCGGCGACAAGCGGCTGCGCGAAGCGCTCGGCGAGGGCTATGTGGATGCCCTGCGCGCCGCCTGGCCCGACATGCCCGAGAGCGCCGACTTCGTCATGTACTGGTGGCACGCCGCCGCGCGCAAAGTGGCGGCGGGCCAAGCGCAGCGCTTCGGCTTCATCACCACCAACAGCCTGCGCCAGACCTTCAACCGCCGCGTGGTGCAAAGCGCCCTCAACGCAGATTTACACCTCGTTTACGCCATCCCCGACCACCCCTGGGTGGACAGCGCCAGCGGCGCCGCCGTGCGCATCGCCATGACCGTGGCCGAAGCCGGCGCCGGCGAAGGCCGCCTGCAGACCGTCATCGCCGAGACCCCCGGCGAACACGGCGAAATGACCGTGCAACTGCGCGAGCAGACCGGGCTGATTCACGCGGATTTGACGGTGGGGCCGAACCTGTTGTCAGCGCAGGCTTTGCGGGCCGATCTGGGTTTGAGCAATCGCGGCGTGCAACTCTTTGGCGCCGGATTCATCGTCACCCCCGAGCAAGCCGCTGCGCTGCGCCCCACCCCGGCCCTCCCCACAAGTGGAGAGGGAGCAATCACACATCTCCCACGCAGGGGAGATGTTGGAAAGGACATGCCCACCCCGGCCCTCCCCACAAGTGGAGAAGGAGCAAACACAACCAGCCTTGCTCCTCCCCCACCCCGTGGGGGAGGTTGGGAGGGGGAGATCGTGCGCCCCTACCGCAACGGCCGCGACCTCACCGACACCCCGCGCGGCGTGCTCGTCATCGACCTCTTCGGCCTCGACGCCGAGCAAGTGCGCAGCCGCTACCCGGCCGTCTATCAATGGCTGCTCGAACGCGTGAAGCCCGAACGCGACCAGAACAACCGCGCAAGCCGCCGCGAGAAATGGTGGCTGTTCGGAGAAACCAATCCGATGCTGCGCAAACGGGACTGTCCGGATTTTTGTGTTCGAGGCGCTGGGAGACTTTTCCACGGCGTCGGTCGGCGCTTGCGACGAACCGAGCGACGCGGTGGGAAAGTCGG